>CAZZCK010000028.1:12342-18744 GCA_964652475.1 uncultured Azospirillum sp. | reverse complement strand
TGCCAAATTAACTAAATATTTACCGTTCTAATTGGCGCTTTTTTGTGCTATAAGCAACAAATCGCAAGGGATTCCCTGGTGGAATAGGGGCCTTGCGGCATCCCGATGTACTCTAACTTCTGGCCCCCGCCAGTTTGGTGGGCGGCTTTGTTGAATGTCCTAGGTGGTCTGCGCTCGCGTATGCCGCCGCATTGTAAAGGTAGATCCATTATGGCAACCACGTCGCGTACCCCAACAAAAGCAAAAACTACTACCAAAGCAAAAACCAAAACCAAAGCGAACGTCAAACCGACCACCAGCAGCAAAGCAAAGTTAAAGGCGAAGGCGAAGCCTGTCGTATCGAGCAAAAAGCCGGCGGCGAAAGCGCCCGTGAAAAAGAGTGCGGTTAAAGCGGCGGTAAAAAAACCCGTAGCGAAAAAACCTGCCGCGAAGGCCGTGATGAAACCTGTCGCCAAAAAAACAGCGCCGGTGAAAGCACCGGTGAAGGCGGTGAACAAGCCCGTGGCCCCGGTCGTCGATACGCGTACGACGCTTAACCGCGCGCCAAGCCACCAAAACAAAGCGCCGCTTTCATCGGTTGGCCGTCAGCAGCAGCAAAATGGTCGCACCATGTTTGTGGTGCCGCCGCAAGTGAGCACCCGCAAGAACAACTTTTCGGTGGGCGAGTTTGTGGTTTACCCGACGCATGGGGTCGGCAAAATTGTCAGCCATGAGGTCGAGCGTATTGGCGAGCATGAGCTGAAAGTGTTCGTGATCGCGTTTGAGAAAGACAAAATGATTCTGCGCGTGCCAGTCGGCCGGGCAGAGGCGGCGGGCCTACGTTCGATTTCCTCGAACGACCAGATCGGTAAAGCCCTGGCCACGCTCAAAGGCCGCGCGAAAATCGCCCGCGGGATGTGGAGCCGCCGTGCGCAGGAGTATGAAGCAAAAATCAACTCCGGCAATTTGGTGGCGATCGCCGAAGTGGTGCGCGACCTGCATAAAAACGTCGATCAGTCCGAGCGTTCGTATTCCGAGCGCATGATCTATGAGACCGCGATGCACCGCCTATGTGGCGAGGTCGCAGCCTCCGAGAAGGTGGACGTGAAAGACGCGCAGGACCGCTTGCTCAAAGTACTGCGCAAACAAGCGGCGATGGCGGCTTAGTCGTCGTTCTTCTAATACTCAAAACCCCCATCACATTCATGTGGTGGGGGTTTTTTGTTGTCGGCTGATAGCGTCAGAAGGGACAAAGCAAAAGGGACACAATCATCATTGTGTCCCTTTTGCTTGGCAGTCGATCCACACGGGGCTCACTTTTTCCGAATCCCGAATCCTTAAATCCGGAGTCAATAGCCCGACTTAAACACCAGTGAGCATGCTCCGGCGGCGCTGTTGGTCAGCAGGTAAGCCACCGTGCTGATCGCCGAGGTGCTAGTGCTGACGTTATGGCATGTGGTGTTACCCTGGCTTTCAAGTGCGGTGACCGTGCCGGTATGCGGCAGGGCATCATCGAGCTTGGTATCAAGGTTCCAGGCCTCTTCGGCTTTTAGAACGCCCGTAGGCAGCAGCGCGTTGGTGCCGCCGCCGAGCAGGAATACATTGCCGTAGCTATTGGCGAAGAAGGTGCTTGCCGCCGGCACCGTTGCCCCCGCGACGGGCGAACTGGTGCCATCCGCCGCCATCGTCCCCAAAAATGCGATGTTCCAGGCGGCATTGTTGAGCTTCGCACGCGGATTGTTCGTGCCGCCGGTCATCGTGGTGCCACCAATGTTGGCGAAGGAACCTTCAACCAACCCCGCGTTGGATAAATGCACCCAGAACAGCGAGATTTCGTTGCTGGTATTGGTTGCATTATTTTCGATCTGCCCGTCGCCATCGCCATTGCCGATCCAGCTGGTGCCAAAGGCGGTGGCGTTGCTCATATCGCCGGGCAGGGCAAAATATTTATCGCGGAAGGTACCCACCGCGGTGGTGAAGCGTTGAAATTCGCTTGAGACCGTGCGCAGCTCGGAAGCGCGGATGAGCGATTGGCCCGAGAGCACCCCGCCAACCAGTAAGCCCAGAATCACCAGCACGATCGATAACTCAACCAGGGTGAAGCCGCGCTGCGACGAGGAAGAATGGGTATGGTTCATACGAGCCCTCTAGCGGGTGATAATACGATTTTTTACCATAGTTAGCTTAGCAGCCAAAGCTAAACAGAACATTAACAATCGCCAGCATTTTAGATAACGCCACGATCGGCAAACGGGCAACAGTGAAGGCGTCTACACCACCCGGTTGACCATGAGCTTTTTGATTTCGGCGATGGCCTTGGCGGGGTTGAGGCCTTTGGGGCATGCCTTCGCGCAGTTCATAATCGTGTGGCAGCGGTAAAGCTTAAAGGGGTCTTCAAGGTCATCGAGCCGGCTGCCGGTCGCTTCGTCGCGGCTATCGATAATCCAGCGGTAGGCATGCAGCAAAATCGCCGGGCCCAAATAGCGCTCGGGGTTCCACCAATAGCTTGGGCAGCTGGTTGAGCAACAGGCGCACAGGATGCATTCATACAGCCCGTCGAGCTTCTCGCGATCTTCGGGGCTTTGCAGACGCTCCGTGTTCGAGGGCGCGGCGGAATCGGCCTTGAGCCACGGCTCGATCGATTCATATTGCGCGTAGAAATGGTTCATGTCGGGCACCAAATCCTTCACCACGTTCATGTGCGGCAGTGGGTAAATATTCACCTCGCCTTTCACATCGGCAATTGCTTTGGTGCAGGCGAGCGTGTTGCTGCCATCGATATTCATCGCGCAGGAACCGCAGATGCCCTCGCGGCAGGAGCGGCGGAAGGTGAGCGATGGGTCATGCTCGTCCTTCATTTTAATCAGCGCATCGAGCACCATCGGCGCGCAGTTATCAAGGTCGACCTCGAAGCGATCAAGCCGCGGGTTTTTGGGTTTGCCATCCGCGCCCATATCCTCCGGGTCGTAGCGATAGATGTTGAACACCTTGATGCGTTTTGCGCCCTCGGCGGCGGCAAATTTTTTGCCGTTCTTGCTGACTTTTGAATTTTTTGGCAGTGAAAACTCAGCCATGAACTACTCCTATTTTTTCGGACGAATCGAGGGAATCAGAGGCGCACCCGCTTTTTGCTTGGCGCGAATTTCGGCCACTGCCTTGCCCATCGCGATGGTGCGTTTGGGGTTTGAAGGGTGGGTGGTTGAAATATAAATCGCATCCGGGTTGGCTTGCGACATGATGCGCCAGAAATCGGGCGCCTGCTCGATGTTAAAGCCCGCACGGGCCAGAATATAGAGGCCGACATAATCCGCCTCGTTCTCAAAACCGGTGGAATAGCGCGCGACGCCTTGGCTTTGGCCAATTTTGCCAAAAATACCACCCGTATTGGCCCCGGCCGCCCCCGCCGCCACATCCGCCAGCGAGCCAAGCAACGTGCCCACTGCAATATTTTGCTGCTGCGACTGAACATGCTGCATGATGTTATGCGCGAACTCATGCGCGATCACGAAGGCAAGATGGTTATCGTTTTTCGCGAAATCGATCATCGCCGGGTAAATCACCACGTTCTGCCCATCCGCATGGGCGTTTAGGCCACGTTTCGAATCGTCGAGAATCACCTCAAAATCGCAGTCGCTGCCGGTCGCCATATCACGACAGACATCGCTCGCTGCATCCTCAACCCGCCGGGCGATGGGCTCAAGCCGTGCGGCGAGCGCCGAAACCTGCAAATGGCCGTAGGGTTTCTTCTCGTTAAAATCGATCGGTGCGCTTTTGGCGGCGGCGGCTTGGGCGGCTTGCTCGGCCTTGAATTCTTCGGCACTCACCTTCGGCGCAGCCGTTGTCGGCGCGACACAGGCGGTGAGGGTGAGCGCCGCCGCAATGGCGAGGATTTGGGGCTTGAAGCTGCGCAAAGTGGCGAGGTTCATGAGGCCTCCAATCCAGTGAGTATCCGATTCACCTCACGCGCAAGCGGTTGGAGATCATCGGCGATGATCGCGGCAATCATATCCGGGTCGATACGAAAATACTCGTGGACAATCCGGTGCCGTGTGCCTTCAATCTGACGCCATGGGAGCTGCGGATTCGCTTCCTTGAGCGCGGTAGAAATTTTGGTTGCCGCTTCGCCAATGGTCATTAACTCATAGGTTGCGGCACGAAGGGTTTTCTTGTCGGCGTCTTTGGAAAACGCATACGAGTCGATGCTGTCGATCGCCAATAGAATCGACTTAAGATAAAAAACATCGCTTTCTTTTTCGCTTCTCACAGCGGCACCGCCTCGCTTAAAATACGATCATGCAATAGCTCATGCAGCCCTTTTTCTGTCACAATGTCTACTTTGCACCCAAGGAGATGTTCCAATTTTGGCTCGATATCAAAAAAACTCCAACCGGTTGGGCGCTCTATCGTCACCAGAAAATCAACGTCGCTCGCTTCATCCGCCTCGCCACGCGCAACGGAGCCAAACACGCGCACATTACCCACGCCATGCTCTGCCGCGATGGCAAGGATTTGGGGTTTAAGCGTACGTAAAGTGGCGAGGTTCATGCGCGATGCTCGCACGTAAATCTATTGGACTGACGACTCATTTAATACACCCGCTTTTTCGGTTTCACATATTCGACATCGCTGGTCATGGTAGTGGTATGGACGGGGCGGTAGTCAATGCGCGATTTGCCCGCATCATCGAGCCAGCAGGTGGTGTGCTTCATCCAGTTCACATCGTCGCGCTCGAGGAAATCCTCGCGGCTATGCGCCCCCCGTGATTCTTTGCGGTTATGGGCGCTCACCACGGTGACCAGTGCCTGACCGCGAAGGTTATCGAGCTCGAGCGTTTCGAGTAAATCGGAGTTGAAGATCAATCCGCGGTCGGAAACCTTGACATCATTAAACGAATCATAGACTTCGCCCATTTTCTTCGCACCCTGCGCGAGGGTTGCCTCGGTGCGAAAGACCGCCGCATCATTTTGCATAATTTTCTGCATGTTACGACGAATCATTGCGGTGGGTTGTGAGCCATTCGCGTAACGCAAACCATCAAACCGAGTGAGCGCTTTTTCGGTCGCCGCCTCGGGTGCTTTGGCGACCTTTACGCCCGGCTTCACAATGTCGCGCGCGCGGTGGGCGGCGGCGCGGCCAAACACCACCAGATCCAGCAGCGAATTACTGCCCAAACGGTTGGCACCATGCACCGAAACGCAGCCCGCTTCCCCAATCGCCATCAGGCCGGGCACCACGCTTTCCGGGTTGCCGTTTTTATGGGTGACGACCTCGCAGAACACGTTGGTCGGGATGCCGCCCATGTTGTAATGCACCGTCGGAATCACGGGAATCGGCGCTTTGGTCACATCCACCCCGGCGAATACTTTTGCGGTTTCGGAAATACCTGGCAAGCGCGCATGCAGCACCGAGGCATCGAGGTGATCGAGATGTAGGAAGATATGATCGGCTTCTGCACCCACGCCTCGGCCCTCACGGATTTCCATCGTCATCGCGCGGGATACCACGTCGCGGCTGGCTAAATCTTTCGCGCTTGGGGCATAGCGTTCCATAAAGCGCTCACCCTTGGAGTTCACGAGATACCCGCCTTCGCCGCGCGCACCCTCGGTAATCAAACAGCCTGCGCCGTAGACGCCGGTGGGGTGAAATTGCACAAACTCCATATCCTGCAGTGGTAGGCCAGCGCGCAAGGCCATCCCGCCGCCATCGCCGGTGCAGGTATGGGCGGAGGTTGCCGAGAAATAGGCGCGGCCATAGCCACCGGTGGCGAGAATGGTTTGTTGGCCCCAGAAGCGATGCATCGAGCCGTCATCGAGGTTCCAGGCCAGCACGCCGCGGCATTCGCCATCATCCGTCATCAGCAAATCCAGTGCGAAATACTCGACAAAGAACTTCGCTTTATGGCGCAGCGCCTGGGTGTAAAGCGTGTGCAAAATGGCGTGGCCGGTACGGTCGGCCGCTGCACAGGTGCGCTGGGCGGCGGGGCCGTTGCCGTAATCCGTCGTCATGCCACCAAACGGACGCTGATAGATTTTTCCTTCCTTGGTGCGGCTGAACGGCACGCCGTAATGCTCAAGCTCGATAATCGCCTCGGGCGCGTTTTTGCACATATACTCGATCGCGTCCTGGTCGCCCAGCCAATCCGCACCCTTGATGGTGTCGTAAAAATGCCAGCGCCAATCATCCGGCCCCATATTGCCCAGCGCCGCCGAAATGCCCCCTTGCGCGGCGACGGTGTGGCTACGGGTGGGGAACACTTTGGTCAGGCACGCCGTGCTCAAGCCTTCCGCCGCCATGCCGAACGTGGCGCGCAAACCGGCACCACCGGCACCGACGACAATCACGTCGTAGTAATGGTCGGTGATGGGGTAAGCGCGGCCGTTGATGGAGGGAATCGCGTGCGAAATTTTTGGAGCGTCAGCCATG
>CAZZCK010000028.1:3135-12242 GCA_964652475.1 uncultured Azospirillum sp. | reverse complement strand
AGCATCAGCAGCGCCGCAATTTTCTTCGCGTGGCAATGGATATAATCCTCGATAATGGTTTGAATGCCAAGCCGCGCATGAATGAACAGGGCAAGGATAAGTGCCGCCATGAGAAGCGCGGTGAAAGGGTTCGCCAGCCACTGGCCGATACCCGCCGCATCGGCATGGATCAGCTGCGTGATGAGCGCGACCACAAACCAGGTCGCTAGCGGGATGAGAGCAAGGGCGGAAAGCCGCTGCAGCCAGAAATGCTGCGTGCCGGAATGGGCCGAGCCGTGGCCGCGCGCGCGTTTGAGCGGGGTGCGAAGATGGGAGGAATTATGCATAATGATTACCTTGAGTGTGGTGTAAGAACCTAAGAACTCCGTCATTGCGAGCGCGTAGCGAAGCAATCCATCTTTGAGATAAAAAGGAAGATGCTTTGAATAACAGTCCTTCTTCTTTTTCTTTAACCAAGCTGGATTGCTTCGCTACGCGCTCGCAATGACGATGCGGGTAGGTCTTAGAATATTTTCGAGTATTGAGTTTTCTCATACGGATCAGATCCCCCCCGTATGCAGCACATAGGCCCAGCTGAATACGCTCATGGCGAGGGCAAATGCCACCACCACACGGCCCGAGGCCAGCATTTCGGGCAAGCTGAACCCGCGCCCGATATCCCAATTCAAATGGCGGATGCCGTTACCGAGATGGTAATAAAACGCCACCGTCCAGCCAAAGAGGGCGAGCTTGCCGAGCACGCTAGCAAATATGCCACGCAAAAACTCGAATACTTGCCCGTCGTAGGCTGCACCCCACAGCCATAGCGCGAGGGGGATGAGGCCAAGAGTGAGGGCAACCCCCGTGAGGCGGTGCAAAATCGACAGCGTGTTCGATATCTGCCAGCGGTAAATGCCCAGATGCGGCGATAACGGCCGGTTTTCCTGAATATTACTCATAAGCAAACTCGCGTTATTGGTGTGGGTGTGGCAGCACCGCAATCATATAGGCGCGCATCGGTTGATTTGTCAAACCATGCGCGTGGCTCGCCCACAGCCTTGGTTAGCATGGGGTTTGCTGTCGTTTAATTGTCACGAAATGGCCGCGCGCCATGCCCCATCGGCGTTAGGTGGCGTATGGGCGGGCGGGGGTGTATTTGTCATCAAATTGTCATGAGTATTTCGCGGTGGCCCAGGGTAAACTTGATGAATTATGGACCGAATGCCTACCGCATTACCAGAGCCCACGCCAACGCCCGATGCCGCGCCGCCTGCCGTTGCGGCTGAAGCAAAATCTGCCACCAGAGCCGGGATATTTCTCTACGGCTACGCCCCGGATGCGAAGGGTTATAAGCGGTTGCATGTGCTGGCACCCTATACCGAAGGCCGCTTTGCGGATGGCGAAAAATGCTATGCGGTGCCCGCAGGTGATATTGACGAAAAAGATAAAAATTCGCGCGCGGCGGCTTTGCGCGAAGCGGGCGAGGAAAGCGGGATCAATTTTGAAAAACTATTTGGTAAGGCCGCCTACAAGAAATTCATTAATGGCGAACCCATCGAAAACCTTGTCAGTACCGAGTACCCTGGCCTTACCATCATCAAGGCCGACCCGACGCCGATCAAGCACACCTATACTGCTGGCTTCGGCAAAAAGCATAGCACCGAGTATTTTGCGATCGAGGTGAAGGGCATCGAAACACTCAATGAGCGTGGCACTCTTAAAAATTATAGCGGTGGGGAGCATGCGGCCACCGGAAAAATAAAAAAACCAGCGGCTGAAATTGTAACGGAAAAAGTGAAAGCTCACGAGCTGCCGACTTTTGCGCAGCTGCTTGAGATCATGCGCAGCGGCAAGATTCCTAAAAAGACCAAGGGTGCTTGGGGCATCGGAAAAAAAGATACAATACTCATTGATGAGCCGGGGCTTCTCGTGGCAGAAGAAGATTACCATCAGCGGAACCCAACTGCCGCAAACCCCATCACCACGCCCGAGGAATGGCTTAGTTTTCTAAGTGATAAAGAGACACAGTGGAAGAAATTCTCACGGGATTTGGAGACGCTGAAAAAGTATTTTCAAAAGCAGGGCCTGGTGGCGGATAGTGGCAATAAACTCAAGTTCGATACCAAAGATCGCCCGTTGATGTTTTACCAAGAAGGGGCGGAAGTGCTACCCGTTGCTGAAATGATCGCCCGCTCGACCGCATTTGCTGCGAAGCACGAGCGTTATGGCCGCGCCATGTGGGGGGATTATCCAGGTAAAGAGGGTGAGGTGCCGCCTGATGAGGCTACCCGCATGGCCCAGGCGCAAATTCAGCCGCTGATCGAGCATTTGGCGAAAATTGCACCGATGGAGGTGGGTTTAGCAACAGCTGGCTCCACTGAACTTGATAAGGTTTGGGGTGATTTTAACGGTGAGTCATCAGACCCTCCGGTAATTCGTGCGAATAAGCATGAAGAGCTTATGAGGTTGCATAGCGTAGAGCCCATTATTAGGGGCGAGCGTTATAGAAGAGTGATCGCTCAGTTGGAGGCGCGCCTTGCTGGTGATCCAGCGCTTCGCTATACTCGAATCAACACCTCTAACGAAACCAGCCGCTAGGTTTAGAGCTAGCAGCCGTCAGTTGAACACAGCATTCACCGTTAAAACGAATGGGCTTAGGCTGCTAAGCCAATTCCTTCGCCGGCACCAACCCAAACTGCTCGACCAATGTCTCCGCAATTTGCACCGCATTGAGCGCCGCACCTTTGCGCAGATTATCCGAGACAATCCACATATTGATGCCGTGTTCCACGCTATCATCCACCCGCACGCGGCTGACGAAGGTGGCATCCTCGCCCACACATTCCACCGGCGTGGTGTAGCCACCCGCCTCGCGGCGATCGACGACGAGCACGCCCTCCGCGTTCTCCAGCGTATCATAGACCTGCTCAACGCTGATCGGCTTGGTGAACTCGATATTCACCGATTCGCTATGGCCCACAAACACCGGCACGCGCACGCAGGTCGCGGAAACTTTAATATCCGCTTCCATGATTTTTTTGGTCTCTTCGACCATTTTCCATTCCTCTTTGGTTTTGCCGTCGTCCATGAACGTGTCGATTTGCGGAATCACGTTAAAGGCAATGCGCTTTTGGAATTTTTTGGGCTCTTTCGCATCGTGGACAAACAGGCCTTTAGTCTGGTTATAGAGCTCGTCCATCCCCTCTTTGCCCGCGCCCGAAACGCTCTGATAGGTGCTCACCACCACGCGTTTGATGGGGTTGATGGCATGAAGCGGCGCGAGCGCCACCACCATTTGAATGGTGCTGCAATTCGGGTTGGCGATGATGTTGCGCTTTCTAAAATCTTTCAGCGCATGGGCATTCACCTCGGGCACGACGAGGGGAATATCCGCCTCCATGCGGAAATGGCTGGTGTTGTCGATCACCACACAGCCGGCGGCGGCGGCGCGCGGCGCGTGGATTTTGCTCACCGCCGAGCCGGGCGAAAACAGCGCAATATCCGTGCCGGTGAAATCGTAATCATCGAGCGCTTGCACGGTCAAAATTTTCTCCTCACCGAAGCTCACCTCCTTGCCCACGGAGTTGCGGCTGGCGAGCGCCACCACTTCGCGCGCGGGGAACTGGCGCTGCGCCAGAATTTCGAGAATTTCCCGGCCGACATTTCCCGTCGCGCCGACCACTGCAATTTTGTATGCCATGAGATATCCGTGCGTAAAATTCAAAAGGGCACGCATTATCTAGTGCTCTGGTGATTACGTCAACCTCATAGATGGGGAATGGCACCGCCCTATCCTCCGTCATTGCGAGGCCCTTTTAAGGCCGAGGCAATCCAGGACTTTGGCGCAGAAGAGGAGTTATTGTCTCGCCGACGCTCGCGCTGGATTGCTTCGCTTACGCTCGCAATGACGCTGTGGCGGCAATTGTGCACAAAAAGCGGGTGAGGGCTAATGTGGCTTGCGGCGGGCTTGCTTGCCCATCACGCGCTTAGCTTCTGCCCAATCCACCTGTTCATTCTGAGAGTTATTGGCGAAATAGGCATCACTCACTTTTTTGAAAAGCACACCATGCTTGCGCAGGCTGATGATCACGCCCGTACGTTTTCCTTTGGAATTGACGATGTACTGAATACCGTTCACGGCCTGAACTTAAGCCAATAATCCTCAGAAATCAAATGCCACAGAAAACCCCCAAAAACCTCACAAATTAACTCATCTGCAAGGGTTTATTAACGAAATATTAACCGGGGGGGGTACATTGGGCTGTAGGCATTAGCGCCGAAATAATAAGGATGGAGACGACGATGGCGGAGAAGAGTTATTGGGATAGAGCCCGTGAGGCAGTGGCTCAGGTCGGTGAGGTTGTGGGTAAGGTGTGGACGAGCCTTGATAACGGTGTTCGTGGTGCAGCAAACGCGATCACTTCCGGTTATACCGACGATTTCGCTGGCGCCGCGAGCACTGCCTTGACTGCTACAAAAGATACTGTAGTCGGTTTGGTGACTCAACGTCCTACCCCGAAAAGGCCTTCTGTTTCAGAAAGAATAAAGGCTGAAAAAGAGATATCTGCTGCCGCAGCTAATGAGGGAGATGGCGTAGTAAACGCGTATAATGCTGGTGCCGCTGCGGCAGTAGTTGTACCACTAGCAATTGGATATAGTAAACTTTGGCGTTTTGATGAGGTGAAAACTGAACTTGTTCTTGGCCTATACGCACTTGTGGGAGCACAAAACGATTTAACCAGAAGATCACATGATAAAATTGATGATTACGAGAGAAGACTCAACATTAGTTCGGGCAGTTCGGAAAATTCAAGCCGAGAAAATTTAGGTGGGCTAAGCCCTGAAAATAAAGGAAAACAAACCAGTACTAGAGAGCGCACCGCTGGCCAATAAACTGCGTTACCAAATCCCAAACGCAAACGGCAGCCACCAGGCTACGGTTTTTGCGTGGTGGTGGGGTGTGTTTGAGATAACGTCATCCGCTGGCATGGCCCTCACCCGAAAAATCTGAAGTGGATTTTTCGACCTCTCCCAAGGGAGAGGTTAGGCCCGCTACGCCGTTTGTGAGAAATCATCATCGGTTGCAGTTTATTTCCATAGAGGCCCCATATCTTACCTCTCCCTTGGGAGAGGTCGACGCGCCTAATGATGCTACGAATAGGGTAAGGTGCTGGGCGCGTCGGGTGAGGGCTACCGGCAAATATCGCTTTCCTTCATCTCAACTTTCGCGATCTCGGGGTCGCGCAGCCAGCGTGCGTAGTTCGCCGCATCCGCCGCCATGCGTGGGCCGGTG
Source organism: uncultured Azospirillum sp. (assembly GCA_964652475.1). GTDB lineage: Bacteria > Pseudomonadota > Alphaproteobacteria > Rickettsiales > UBA3002 > QFOX01. The sequence goes on along the minus strand of CAZZCK010000028.1, from coordinate 6,970 downwards.
AGGGCGCTTAAAGCGTCTACTTGAGTATCGTAGCAATGGAGGGCGGATTTCACTACCGTATCGTTTTTGCGCGCGGCGAAGGTGGAAAGTGCCAGCGCCTTGGCATCCGCCGCTTGTTTGGCGCGGCAATGGCTTTCGATGCGTTTGCCGATGGCTTGCATATCGCGATAAAACGCTTGGGTGGCAGGTTTACCCGCGGTTTTTTGCGTACAGCCCAGAATGCTTCCAATGGCGATCACTTGGCCGAGCCCATCCTTCGTGTTCTTTTTGCCCGAGAGCTTTTGCACCGTCGCGGCGATGTCGGCCTGGGTTGGCGTGGTGGTGGTTTGGGCGAAGGCACTAAAACCTAGAAGGATTGTCAACCCAGCGAATGCTGGTATCCAGCGCGCAAAGCGCAAACAATAGTAATAGATTTGCATCGTTGAATCTGGATGCCAGCGTGCGCGGGCATGACAAAATAGGGGGCCATGCATTTACGCGCCCTTCTTGAACCAGACTTCGATTTCCGCGGTATCGACCTCAAACCGCGCGGCATGCATTGCGTGGGCGGGGACATAATACCAATCGCCTTTTCCAAAGCGTTGCTCCACACCATCCATGGTCAGAATCAGCTCACCCGCCGTGATGATGCCATGATTATCGGTGTCGTGCTGATGCGGTGGAATCACCATGCCCGCGGGGTACGAGGCGAAATAAACATTGGCCTGATCGGACTCAATTTTCCGGGCATCGAACGGGCCATCGAATACGGGCAATGTATCAATACTGCTTGGGAATAGTTTGAGACTCGACATCACGCCACTTTCACGTTTTTAGCGAGTGTACCAAGCGCAGCGATAATCGCGTCGCCCATTTCGCGCGTGCCCACTTGTTTCGCACCCGGCTGCATAATATCGCCGGTGCGCAAACCATCCGCCAGCACCTGCGCCACTGCCGCTTCGACAAGATCGGCTTCGCGCGTGAGCGCGAACGAATAGCGCAGCATCATGCCCACGCTGAGGATGGTGGCGATGGGGTTAGCGATGCCTTTGCCCGCAATATCCGGCGCCGAACCATGCACGGGCTCATAGAGCGCGGCGCGTTTGCCGTTGATTTCCGCCCCAAGCGAAGCGCTCGGCAACATGCCGAGCGAACCGGTGAGCATGGCCGCGCAATCGCTCAAAATATCGCCGAAGATATTGCCGGTCACCACCACATCGAACTGCTTGGGGGCGCGCACCAGCTGCATCGCAGCGTTATCGACATACATATGCGACAGCGAAATATCCGTATATTCCGCGTCGCGCAGTTTTTGCACTTCCTCGCGCCACATTTCGGTGCATTCGAGCACATTTGCTTTATCGATCGAGCAGAGTTTTTTGCCGCGCGCGCGTGCCATATCGAGCGCCACCCGGGCGATGCGCTCCACTTCCCAATCGGCATAGACCATGGTGTTGCGGCCCACACGGTGGCCATTCTCCACGCTGACGCCGCGCGGCTGGCCGAAATAAATATCGCCGGTGAGTTCGCGGATGATGAGGATGTCGAGGCCCGCAATCACCTCGCGCTTTAAGGTGCTGGCATCGGCCAGCGCATCGAAACACATGGCGGGGCGCAGGTTGGCGAACAGATCGAGGTCTTTGCGGATGCCGAGTAAGCCGCGCTCGGGCCGCTTGGCGTATTCCAGCGATTCCCATTGGGGCCCACCGACGGCACCAAGCAAAATCGCATCCGCCTTCTTCGCTTTTGCGAGCGTCTCGGCGGGGTAGGGGGTGCCCACCGCATCATAGGCGCTGCCGCCAATCAAGGCTTCATCGAATGTGAAATTGACACCCGCATGGCTGCCCGCCCACTCGAGCACGCGACGCGCTTGCCCCACTACTTCAGGGCCAATGCCGTCACCGGGGAGGAGGAGAATGTGGTTAGAAGGTGCTGGGTGCTGGGTGCTGGGTGCTGGGGAGTTCATTGGGTTCTGCGTCCTAGGTTCTGGGTGCTGGTTTATTGCGGAGTGCTTGTTGTAGTTTGCGAAGCATTCTCCCTGTTTTTAGGGATTGTTCTTTACAGGGTTCTATGGCTGAATCTTCAGCATAATTCAAGTCCGAAGCCAAAATGAGCAAGGCATAAACCTCGCTTAATGAGCCTTGTGCGATCGATAAGTGATGGATGTATTCACGAATGGAATAGCGGTCGCTACCTTCTGCAATATTGGCGACAGCAGAAACCGCGGCGCGCTGCAGTTGTGAGCTAAGTCCATAGCGTTCGCTCGTTGGGAATTGGGCGGTGATTTCATAGGTCATTTTTACCAGTATCCGTGCTTCTTGCCAGACGCGAAGGTCTGTGAAGCTGCGAATTTCAGAAATTTCTAGAGCTGCATCTGCCATCCCAGCACCCAGGACCTAGGACCCAGCACCTATTAGCCACGGCATCGCCGCTTTGCGCTTCGCTTCAAACGTATCGATCGATGCGTTTTTCTCTAAGGTCAGGCCGATATCATCGAGGCCATTTATCAGGCAATGTTTGCGGAAGGGGTCGAGCGTGAAGGCGAATTCATGGTTGCCGGCGCGCACGGTTTGGCTCGGCAAATCGACGGTGATTTTATTGGTGCTCGACTGCGCATGCTGGATGAGCACATCCACCTTCTCGCGCGGCAGCACGACGGGCAGGATGCCATTTTTGAAGCAGTTGTTATAAAAAATATCAGCGAAGCTTGGCGCGATCACTGCCGTAATACCAAAATCGGCGAGCGCCCAGGGGGCATGCTCGCGGCTTGATCCGCAGCCAAAATTCTCCAGCGCGACGAGGATTTTTGCGTTGGTATAGGGCTCGCGATGCAGCACAAACTCCTCGATTTTTTTACCCTCGACGGTGAAGCGCATTTCATAAAACAGGCCTTCGCGTAAGCCCGTGCGCTTAATCGTTTTCAAAAACTGCTTGGGGATAATCATATCCGTATCGATGTTTTGGATCGGCAACGGGGCGGCGATGGCCGCCAAGGTGGTGAAGGGTTTCATGGGGTTTCCTTGGGTTTCGACGTGATTTCTAGGGATAGATTCGGTGGGCGATATAAATAGAATAATTACCGATCAACTGACTGGTAAGGACATTGTTTTCAACACCATTAATCTGGGTGTCGAGAGTGGCTGCGAGCATGACACTGGCCAACCCACCGAGAAATCCCTTGGATGGCGGTGGATTCACTTGCTGCTTAGCTGCTGAAGATTGTGCGGTAAATGTGCTGATGCGGGCTTTGGTTTTTGGGTCGATGAGATGCACCTGCGAGTCGATGGAATAGCTATTGGCTGTGGAATGATTCAACCTGCTGATCACAGCGACGACGTTGATTTTAGGAAATTCAACATCATCAGTGGGTGCACGTTTGCTAAGATCGTTGGCGATGGAGGCTTTGAGGCGCTCCCTGAAAGCGGCATCATTGGTGTGCGCGGGGTCGCTTACTACCACTTGTACCTCTTCCACGCGATATTGGCCGAGCGTAAAGGGTGCCGCTACATCGATCGGTTTAGCACAGCCAGCAAGCAGGATTAGTGCGAGTAGGCTTGCAGGTAGTATGATGTTTTTCACGGACACTCCTTGCATTTTTCCGGCCTCTTTATCCAAGGAATTGCTTATTTTTGCAAGCACGCTTTGCCACCCGCGTTCAGCAGTTTATTTTCCCCATCACCACCCGTGTATCGCACAGCATATCATGCGGGGCGCGGTTTTCGCGGCTGAAAAAAATCGTGAGGTAGGGCAGCCCGGCAAGCAATGTCGAAAGCCCGCTCGCCGCATGGCGATAGGCGGCTTGTTGGTAGGTAAGTTTGCTCCCATCCGCATTGATTACATAGGCGTTGAACAGCCG
>CAZZCK010000028.1:0-3035 GCA_964652475.1 uncultured Azospirillum sp. | reverse complement strand
ATGCTAATCAGCAGCGAATCCACCCCATAGGCATGCAGCCGCCGCCAGAACGAGGCGTAGGTAATGGGCTGAGGTTGGCTTGGCTCGCTCGGTTTCGTGACGGGCTGAAAGGTCGATGACTGCGTTTCCATGATGGCGATTATAGCGCATCGTTTTGCGCGTGAAAGCCCAAATAAAAAGGGGACATCAGGATGATGCCCCCTTGGGGTGATTGTTACCGCAAACTAATCACGCGGTTTGCGGTAGGGCCGGTCGCCCGAGGGTTTGCGATCGCCATAGGGTTTTTTGTCATAGGGTTTTTTGTCGCCATAGGCTTTTTTCTCACCATACGGCTTCTTATCGCCGTAAGGTTTTTTGTCACCATACGGTTTGCGTTCACCGTAAGGCTTTTTATCGTAGGGTTTTTTGTCGCCATAGGCTTTTTTCTCGCCGTAGGGCTTGCGATCCCCCGATGGCGCGCCATCGCGTGGTTTATATTCACGGCGCGGGCGTTCATCCCCACCATCACGCGGTTTGAACTCGCGACGGGGCCGATCCTCGCCACCACCGTCACGTGGCTTAAATTCGCGGCGTGGGCGTTGCTCACGTTCGCCGCGTTCCGCAGCGGCTTCACGCTCTTGCCGCTCTGCACGCTCGGCATCTTTCGCGGCGACTTTGAGGCCATGTTTCAAGGCCACAATCAAGCGGCTGACTTCATCCAGCGCGAGCATAAGGTCGCTGCCGTGATCCTCGCTGATATAGCCCAGGCGCGTGGCCAAGGTGATCTGGGTCATCAGCTCGGCATTGGCGCTTTGCGCTTTGCTGTAGCTATCCGTCATGCCGAACTCGTTGTTACGGCCGGAAGCCGCGGCGATGCTCGATGCCACGCTGAGTGCGGTGGCGCGCATCTCGCGCGCAAGGCCTGCATGCTCGCGCTCGGGGAAATCGTTGGTTGCACCAAAAATCGCTTCGGCGAGAGCGATCGCTTTTTGCCACGCCGGCAGCTCGGAAAAATCACGCGCGGCAGAGACACCAGCGGTACGCAGGGTTTGGGAAGTGGCCATGGGAAGGTCTTTCGGTGAGTGGTGGGTGGTGGTTGCGGTAACGGTGGGCTATCGCGCATGCTTGAGCAAGCTTTGTTACGCGCATTAAATACGTAGTTCGTGGGCGCGCGCCCTCGATTGAGAAGATTTATATTCTACGGAAGGAATGCCATGTAAGAGCCCCTCGATGCTTAAATCCTCGTCGATTTTTGGCCAATGGATGCCTTTTCCTGCTCCGCAGGACTCCCAAACGCGGCGCTCGCTCGCCTTAGCTTTGGCAAGTCGTGGATACCATTTCAGCGGCACCGTGATGATGCGGCCATCTGTCAGGCGCACACTCATGCTTGCGTTACGATGGAAGGTAACGGATTTAACGGTTATGTTCGAAGTACTCATTCCATGCTCTTAAAAATACAGTCTGTTCATGCGTGACTTTAGTTGTGAAGCTGACGCAACGTATTATCCTTGAAACCCCTGTTCGATGCAAGTTTTACCGGCTTGAGCCAAAATTTGGCGCTGAGTCCTGATTTATCAATATGGATATGGGGAGGCTCGCCCGCTTCGTGACTGAAAAAGAAAAATCGAAATCCGTTCCAGCGCAAAACAGTAGGCATTACGCTAACTTCCGCACATCCGCCAAATGCCCCGTCACCGCCGCTGCAGCCGCCATCGCGGGGGACATGAGATGGGTGCGCCCACCGCGTCCTTGGCGGCCTTCAAAATTACGGTTGGAGGTTGCCGCGCAACGCTCACCGGGGCTAAGCCTATCGTTATTCATGGCCAGGCACATGGAGCATCCCGCCTCGCGCCATTCAAACCCGGCATCAATGAAAATTTTGTCGAGGCCCTCGGCTTCGGCTTGTTGTTTCACAAGGCCGGAGCCCGGAACAATCATCGCCAGCTTCACGCTCGGCGCAACTTTACGGCCCTTCACCACCGCCGCGACGGCCCGGAAATCCTCGATACGGCCATTGGTGCACGAACCGATAAAGACCTTATCAATCGCAATGTCGCTCAGTGGCGTGCCGGGGGTGAGGCCCATATAATCAAGCGAGCGAGCGACCGTATCGCGCTGGCCTTCGGGGAAATCATCAAGCGCTGGCACGCGGCCCGTAATTGGCAATACATCCTGAGGGGAAGTGCCCCAGGTCACTTGCGGCGCAATGTCGCCCGCGTTCATGTGAATCTCGACATCGAACTTTGCATCCGCATCGCTTGGCAGGGTTTTCCAGTAAGCAACAGCGGCATCAAAATCCGCACCCTTGGGCGCCATCGGGCGACCACGCAAATAGTCAAATGTTTTTTCATCCGGCGCAATCAACCCCGCGCGTGCACCGGCCTCGATGCTCATATTGCACACGGTCATGCGCCCTTCCATCGAGAGGCTACGAATCGTGCTGCCCGCATATTCCATCACATAGCCCGTGCCACCCGCGGTGCCGATTTTACCAATGATGGCGAGCACGATATCCTTCGCGGTGACGCCGTTTGGCAAATCCCCATCGACCGTGATGCGCATATTTTTCGCGCGTTTTTGAATCAGCGTTTGGGTGGCAAGCACATGCTCAACCTCGCTGGTGCCGATACCAAAGGCTAGCGCGCCGAACGCGCCATGGGTGCTGGTGTGCGAATCACCACACACAATCGTCGCGCCGGGCAGGGTGAAGCCTTGCTCGGGGCCGACAATATGCACCACCCCTTGGCGAATATCGTCCATCTTATAATAGGTGACGCCGAACTCCGCCGCGTTATCCTCGAGCGTTTGCACCTGAATACGTGAGGTTTCGTCCTTGATGCCTTGCAGACGGTCTTTCGTCGTCGGCACGTTATGGTCGGCAACCGCGAGGGTGAGTTCGGGGTGACGTACGCGCCGCCCGGCAGTGCGCAAGCCCTCGAACGCTTGCGGGCTGGTTACCTCATGCACCAAATGGCGATCGATATAGAGCAAACAGGTGCCGTCCTCGGCCTCATGGACGAGATGGGCATCGAAGATTTTATCGAAGAGGGTTTTTG
>CAZZCK010000027.1:15086-19195 GCA_964652475.1 uncultured Azospirillum sp. | reverse complement strand
ATGCGGTCGCGCGTTCCTTGCGTTTTGCAAAGCTCCATGAACATCTCATGCTCGAGATTGAGGATGTCTTGCTCCGTCACTTCGCGGGTGATGTCGGTGTCACCGCCGGTCAGCACGCGGGCCAGCGCTAGGCTCACCACCTCATCATGTGGCGTGGCTTTGCCGTTTTTGCGAAAAGTGTCGACCGCGAGTTTGAGCGCGGTGTAGCCACTTTCACCCGGCAAACGAATGGCGCGCGGCTCTGGCGGCGCGTAGTTCACGGCCAGCTCTAGCGCCAGCGCTTTCGCATCCGCCAGCACGCGGCGGCGGTTCATGCTGATGCGCGATTTGCTGTTCAGTATCAGCATTTCTTGCGCTTCGGCGGCACTGCCCGCAACCTTCGCCATCGACATATATTCAAACGCTTTCGATATGGCGGGCATGGGGCCACCGGGCACAATGGTGCTGGGTGCTGGGTGCTGGGTGCTGGAAGCAATCCCTTTACTAGCACCTAGTACCAAGGACCCAGAACCCGCGTCCATATGCCGCCATAGCAGCTCCTTACAGCCACCCCAGCCGGGGATGACGCCGATACCCACTTCGACAAGGCCAATGTAGGATTCCATATGGGCTTGCACCGCATCTGCATGCAGGTTGATTTCGCAACCGCCGCCCAGTGCCATGCCCGAAAGCGACGACACCACCGGAAATGGGGCATATTTGAGGCCCATGAAGGCATCCTGGCCGAGTTTCACCATATCCGAAATCGCCCACCAGCTCGCGGTATTGCAAGCGAGCAGGAAGTAACCGATATTGGCACCGAAGCTGAAATGGTCGCCGTCGCTACCGATGACCACGGCACGGAAGCCTTTTTGCTGCACCAACGTTGGCAACTGCGCGACCAGTTTTAGGTTCTCCGGATCCCAGGTATTTTGTTTGCTGGTGAGTTCGAGGCACGCCACCCCATCGCCCAAATCCCATACTTGCGCCGAGGCATTTTTATGCACCGGTTTTTGCGTGAGTTTAATATCCTCGAGCATTAGCGAGCCGGCAGGGATGGGCACTGGCGTGAACTTGCCGCCAATCGCAAATTGCTGGCGTTTACCACCTTGCACGTCATAGAGTTTTTTGCCGAGTGACTGCGCAATAATTGGCGGCACACTCATGCTCGCCTGTTGCAATGCGCCCGCAAAAATTTCAGTGCCGGATTTACCCTGAGCCGCCAACCGGTCGATCATCGCGAAGGGGCCATATTTCCAGTTATAGCCCATCTGCATCGCGGCATCGACGGAGTAAATATCGTCCGAAATTTCGGGGATGAGTGAGGCGGCGTAATGCAGGGTTTTGAGCATCACGGCGCTCGCATATTGACCGCCCACATCCGGGTGCGCAAACAAGGCAGCGATCCCCCCTTTTGCGGCGTCGATGGATTCAAGCTTTGGTTTTTTCGAAGGGAAATATTCACCCGTTTTGAGGTTAATCGCCTCAAGCGTTTTTTTGCCACCTTCACCTTTGTTCATTCGATAAAAGCCGCCCTTGCCTTTGCGGCCCGTATAGCCATCGGCGATCATTTTTTGCACCAGTTCGGGCAAATCATAGAGCGTGCGGAAGGCATCGTCCTTGGGCAGGGTTGCGAGCATGGCTTTCGCGATCAGCGGCATCAAATCAATGCCGATCAAATCATACAAGCCAAACATACCGGTTTTGGGGAAGCCCAGCGGTTTGCCCATCACCGCATCCGCCTCCTCGACACTAATGCCCGTGCGCAGCGCTTCGGTGAGGCCCGCCGTCATCCAATAAACCCCAATACGGTTGGCTAAAAAGCCCGGCGTGTCCTTGCAGGGTACAACGCCTTTGCCCAACACGCGGTCGGCAAAGTCACAAAATGCTGCAAACCGGTCTGCAGCAAAATTGGGGGATTTCGCCACCTCAAGCAGGCGCATAAAGCGCGGCGGGTTGAAGAAATGCGTGATGATGAAATCATCCGCAAACGCTTGTGGCATGCCGTTGATGAGTACATGGAGCGGCAATGTCGAGGTGTTCGAGGAAACGATGCTGCCTTTTTTGCGCACGGCATCAATTTTGCGGTAGATTTCCTGTTTGATCTCAAGCTTCTCGACCACCACTTCGACAATCCAGTCGCACTGCGCGAGCTTGCCCAAATCGTCCTCAAAATTTCCAGCCGTCACCAGCTTCGCATATTTCTTATGCGCAAATCCCGGCGTGCTGCCCTCATTTTGTTTTTTGATGGCACCTTCGGCCAGCGCATTGCGTGGGCCTTCTTTTGCCGGCATGTCGAGCAGCAACACCGGAATGCCCGCATTCGCCAGCACCGCCGCAATGCCCGAACCCATGACCCCTGACCCGAGCACCGCTACTTGTTTGATCTCTGCCACGTGATTACTCCGCTACCTTAATGGTTCTGCCTTGCGATCGCTCGCTTGTTTCGGGATTGTCTCGCAGCCACCCAAGCGGCAGCGCGGCATTTTTTCGCCGCTGCGCCAAAAACGTTCGACGCATTTTGCGCCTGGCCGTTCCTGTTTATAAAACGCTTCAGCCTTATCTTTCACCAGCGCATTGACCGCGGTTTTATCGCACAGTCCGTCGATCATCACGCATTGATCATCCGTGCTGCAATAGCGCCAGTCTTTGCCCTCTTTCAGCGCAGCGGCATGGGCGAGCACCGGCAAAAATGCTGCAAGCAACGCTGCGCATAAAATTCGCATTACAGTGACTCCTGATAGCGCTTCAGACTTGCTTCAAGGCCGTTTAATTTCTTCTCAATCGCTGCCCAGACAACTTCCAAGTCTAAATCACCCAAATACTCATGGACAAGATAGTTACGGAATCCAACCATTTCACGCCAATTGACTTCCGGCATGGCTTGCTTCGTTTCATCGCTCAGACGCTTGGAAACATCGGTTAGCACATAGAGCGCGCGGATAGCCGCATCCTGAGTTTTTCTGTCATTGAAAAAACTATGACGATCCATTTGGGTATACTCACGGATATCGCTGATGCATTGCAACATAAAATCAAGAATGCGCTGCTCTTCGCTCATAAAGGAAGTGATCCGTCCACGAGTAGTTGTTTGAATTCCGGATAATGGTACCCTCGACGTGATGAGACATGAACATAGCGCCCTAATAGATCGCACGCATCCATCTGAAAACCGCCAACAGCAAACCCATCCGTGCCAGGGGCAACATCAATCAATAAATCGATATCACTGTCTGCGCGCTCCTCACCGCGCGCGACGGAGCCAAACACGCGAATATCACTCACGCCATACTGGGCAGCGATTTGCATCAATTGCGTTTTTTTTGCACGAATCTCATCGAGTAACGCCATTACGCACGCTCCAGAATCGTTGCAATCCCCTGGCCGCCACCAATGCAGGCGGTGGCGAGCGCATATTTGCCTTTGCCACGACTCAGCAGCAGCGCCGCTTTGCCAGTGATCCGCGCGCCGGAGGCACCGAGCGGATGACCGAGCGCAATCGCCCCGCCTTCCACATTCACTTTGGCCGCGTCACAGCCAAGCTCGGCAATGCAGGGCAGCGATTGTGCGGCAAAGGCCTCGTTCAGCTCAATCACATCCATATCCTTGATGGTGAGGCCCGCACGTTTGAGCGCTTTTTGCGTGGCGCTCACCGGGCCCAAACCCATGATACCTGGCTCCAGGCCCGAGACCGCCATCGATTTAATCACCGCCAGAATCGGCAATTTATGTTTCTTCGCGTATTCTTCGCTTGCGACGATGACCGCCGCCGCACCATCCGTCAGTGGGCTTGATGTGCCAGCCGTCACGGTGCCATAGACATCGAACGCGGGGTTGAGTTTTGCGAGGTCTTCGGGCGTTGATTCGGCGCGGATGGTGCCGTCCTTCGTTACCTCACCGGCTTTGGTGGTGATGGCCACAATCTCGCCCGTTAAATCCGCTGCCGCTGCTTTGCGGTGCGAGGCGAGCGCGAAATCCTCCTGCGCCTTGCGTTCGATATGGAATTTTTTGGCGAGATTTTCGGCCGTAAGGCCCATGCCAATATAGGCATCCGGCATGGTTTTATAGAGCGCCGGGTTGGGCAACGGGTTAAAGCCACCCATCGGGATACGGCTCATCGATTCGACCCC
>CAZZCK010000027.1:0-14986 GCA_964652475.1 uncultured Azospirillum sp. | reverse complement strand
TTTTAGCGACCAGCGCTTGAATCACCTGTGCGGCGAGATCATCTGGGCGAACACTTGCCAATTGGCCCTTATGCGCCGGGGTGAACGGGGAACGCAGATAACCAACGATAACCGCACGTGACATAGAAACTCCCAAAAGCATCGATATTCTTTCACCATGCCATAAAAATCATGCCGCTAGAAGCAACTTACCGTGCAATGCACGCAAAGATTGTGATTGCTTTTTTCGCTGTGGCAGATTTACGCGAGGTCAGCGCGCAAGGATCCTCATGCCACCGGTAGGTAGATGCTAAAGCGCGCGCCGCCGGTTGGGGGTGCGGCGTAGGCGATCAGCCCGCCATGCTCTTCGATAATTTTTGCGACAATCGCGAGGCCCAGCCCTTTGCCGTTTTCCTTGGTGCTTGAAAACGGCGTGAATAGCCGCCCGATGACATCGGCGGCAACGCCCGGCCCGGTGTCGGTCACGCTGAGTTCGATCGGTAGTTTTTTGCCGCCGATACGGCGCATGCGTTCGCCCACGAGATAGCGCGTGGCAAGGGTGATCGAAGGGCGCGGGGTGCTCGTGGCATCTTCGTTGCTCACGACTCCTTCCTTACTAGACTCTAGGCTCTGGCCACTGGCCACTTCTTCCGCCACTGCTTCCACCGCGTTCTTCACCAGGTTCATCAGTGCTTGAATCATGGCAGGGCGCATGACCGCGATCTCGGGCAGCGAGGGGTCATACTCGGTGAGAATTGCGATATCACCAGCGAAGCTGCTGGCGGCGAGGCGTACATATTCCGTGATTTCATGGATATTGACGCGTTCGCTCACTGGGCCTGGGTTGGGGGTTAGTGGGTCAAGCTGGGCGATGAGCTGCTCGATGCGTGCGGCTTCGCTGATGATAAGCTGGGTGAGGGGGTGATCGTCGGCATTCGTCACCTGCGCCAGAAGCTGTGCGGCGCCTTTGATCGCTAACAGTGGATTGCGGATCTCATGCGCAAGCGACGCGGCAAGCGAGGCCGAAAGCGACGTCCATTCCGGCGCCGGGAAGACGTGATCGGCTTTGCTGGGTTTGTTTTTAGGCGTGCTCATACGAGGTATCTTGGGGCGGTGCATTGCCGCAAAGCGCTACATAATACAGATCGCCCATAGCGATCAGTGGCTGACGGACGACCCGATACATATTCGATACGGTTGCTGCCTTTCGGCCCTGGCCGGGTTTTCAAAGGATACCGCCCGCCGCCAGCCGCCTATAGTGTTCGCATAGATACAGTCGCCAGGCAAGGGGATTTATCGGGCCAATTTTCATGTCCGAAGCTTGTTTCGCGCGGCGTGGGCTGGTAAAATTGTGGCCGGTATTTGTTTTTTCTGCCTATCGCTCGCCCCAATCACGGAGTCACCCGATGCTCGCACGTATTTTGCCGGCTCTTGAGATGCCCGGGTTTATCAAGCGCCGCTCGAGCGAGTTTGGCGCGGTGGCGCTCATCGCCCTTGGCCTGGTGTTACTTGGTGCGCTTGGCACCTACCACACCACCGATCCTTCGCTCAACCATCTGAGTGACCAACCGCCGCGCAACATGCTTGGCTATTTCGGGGCAAACCTCGCTGATATCCTCGTGCAAACGCTCGGCTGGATGAGTGCGCTATTGGTGCTATCGAGTTTCGGTTGGGCCTGGCGGCTTGTGCTCAACGATGACCGCTTGCACAGTGCCGTACGGGTGATGGCGCTGATGGTCGCGCTGATTGGGGGCAGTGTGCTGTTGGCCTTAATTGCCGCGCGCTCGCAGCTACCATGGATGGAGCAGGCAAGCGGTGCGCTGGGCCGCTTAGTGGCGTTTCACCTTGTCGGCCTCATGACATTTTGGGGCACCACGCTGCTGATGGCGCTGCTCACCGCCTTAACCTTACCGATCGCGCTCGGGCTAAAATTTTCCGAGTGGGTGGCGATTGGTGCGATGCTGCGCATCCTTGGGGGGCATATCGCTGAAATGGCGCGCAGTGTGGTTGGTCTGTTTACGCGCCGCCCGCGTGAGGAAGAGGACGCCGAGGATATGCTCGATGACGAGGACGATGAAGACGCCGAGGGTGAGGAGGAGATCAGCGACGGCCCAAGCCTGGTCGCGAAACCTAAAAAGCGTATCGAAGCGAAGAAAGTGAAAAAAGCCACCGATCAATCGGCGCTTGATTTGCGTGCACGCAAAGGCAACTATACCATGCCGTCGCTGGCCATGATGCAAAAATCCCCTGCCAAAAGCGTGAAGCAGCTCAGCGAAGCGGCGCTCGAGCAAAATGCCCGGCTGCTCGAATCCGTACTCGCCGATTACGGTGTGAAGGGGGAGATCACCCGTGTGCGCCCGGGCCCCGTGGTCACGCTCTATGAGTTCGAGCCGGCGGCGGGTATCAAATCCAGCCGCGTGATTGGCTTGTCGGATGATGTGGCACGCAGCATGAGTGCGATTTCCGCGCGCATTTCGGTCATCACGGGCCGCTCGGCGCTCGGTATCGAGCTGCCCAACGCGCACCGCGAAACCGTCTATATGCGTGATTTATGCGAGGACGCGGCCTATAAAAACACCGAGGCGAAATTACCGCTGGTGCTGGGCAAAGATATTTCCGGCGAGCCGATCATTGCCGACCTTGCCAAAATGCCGCATGTGCTGGTGGCAGGGACGACCGGCTCGGGGAAATCGGTGGCCATTAACACCATGATCATGAGCCTCGTCTATCACTACACGCCCGAGCAATGTAAGTTCATCATGATCGACCCGAAAATGCTCGAGCTTTCGGTCTATGATAACATTCCGCATTTGCTGGCACCGGTGGTCACCGAGCCGGGCAAAGCCGTCGTTGCCCTCAAATGGGCAGTGAAGGAAATGGAGAACCGCTACCGGTTAATGAGCGCGCTCGGTGTGCGCAATATCGATAATTACAATAAGCGCCTCGAGGAAGCCAAAAAGAAAGGCGAGGAGCTGACACGCAGCGTGCAAACCGGCTTTGATGCCGAAACGGGCAAGCCAATCACCGAGAAGCAACCGCTCGATATGAGTGCGCTGCCCTTCATTGTGGTGATTGTCGACGAGATGGCGGATTTGATGCTCTGTGCGGGCAAGGAGATTGAAGGCTCGATCCAGCGCCTGGCGCAAATGGCACGCGCGGCGGGCATCCATATCATCATGGCCACCCAGCGCCCAAGCGTGGATGTGATCACGGGCGTGATTAAAGCCAACTTCCCGACGCGGATTTCGTTTCAGGTGACAAGCCGGATCGATAGCCGCACTATTCTGGGCGAACAAGGTGCCGAGCAATTATTGGGGCAGGGGGATATGCTCTATATGGCGGGCGGCGGGCGTGTCACCCGCGTGCATGGGCCGTTTATTTCCGATAAAGAGGTCGAGGAAATTGTCTCGTATCTCAAAACCCAGGGCAGCCCGGTTTATGACACCGCCGTCACCTACGACCCCGAAGGCGAGGACGAGGGCGGTGCCGCCTTCGACGAGGACGAATCCGAGGCCGACCGCGCGCTCTACGAGCAAGCCAAAGAATTTGTCATCCGCGATAATAAGGGCAGCACCAGCTATGTGCAGCGCCGCCTCAAAATCGGCTATAACCGCGCCGCGCGTATTATCGAGAAGCTCGAGGCCGAAGGCATTGTCGGCCCCGCCAACCATGTCGGCAAGCGTGAAGTGCTGGTGAGAGAGTAGGTGTTATTTGCTTCGGTTTGGTCTGTCACCCCATCGAATGACGAGGTCTGCGCACTGAAAAGTAAGTGCGCGGATGCCGTCATAAAGACGGCATGACAAACAAAGAGTGCGTAGTTTAAGTCAAATGACGATCACAAAAAATCACCCACGCATCAGCTTGCTGTGCTACACCCGGCTCCGATAAAAAACTTACGCGGGAATGCCAAGTCTCAACGAGGAGTGATTATGCGCAGTGCGATGATAGCAATGGTGACGGTTATGGGGCTCATGCTTTCGGCAGCAGGGGCGCATGCCGCGTTTGCAAATGTGGTGGCCCCCGAAGGCGGGCCCAAATTTTCGGGCGGGGGTATCAAAAAGCCCGGTGCGACCACAACGTCCGCCGAGCCGTTTGATGAAGCCCAGGCCGCCGATATCGCCCGTATCGAGGCGTATCTCAGCGGCATTGCCTCGCTGGTTAGCGATTTTACCCAAACCTCGAGCGATGGCAGCGTCGGCAGCGGCAAATTCTTCTTGAAGCGCCCGGGAAAAATGCGCTGGCAATATAACCCGCCGACACCGATCCTGCTCATCAGCAACGGTAAACGCGTGACCTATTACGACCCCGGCCTCGACCAGGTGACCTATATCGGCGCGGATGAGGTGCTGGCCGGGTTCCTCGCCAGCCCGACCATCCAACTCACTAGCGATACCACCCGCATCACCCATCTCTCGAAAGAAAATGGGGTGATGTCGGTCACCATCATCCAGCGCAAAAAGCCCGACGATGGCAGCCTGACGCTTGAGTTCACCGAATCGCCACTCGCCATCGCCCGCATCATCGGTGTCGATGCGACGGGTAACGAAACGCATGTGACGCTCGAAAAACTCCAATTCGGCCCGGTGCTGGATGATAAGCTCTTCTTTTTCAACGATCCGCGCGGGGTGAATCGGAAGCGAAATCGGTAGGTTAGTGGACAGGGTTCGTAATGCGTGATTCGATAATCCCTCAGCCCGATGAGGCGAGGCAAGAGACACAAAGGGCCGGTTAAGCCCTTCCCCCCTCGATTGTCACAAAACTGTCACATTTCTTTTTCACCCATATGCTATAGTGCACCGTGAAGGAGTCTCTTTACCCGAGGGAAAATCCGCGCCAAGCCGCTGTGACAGGGCAAAAGGCGCGAAAAACCTCCGGGCTGGGCGAATCCATAAAAATTAACGAATTATTTACCAATGCCGGTGTATCATCGGTGGAAATTAAGGGAGCTTGGGAATGTATACGGCAGAAGATAGAAGAGCACGCGCCGACGAGCTGCGTATTGCGCGACAAGAACAACAGTTCCGTATCCGAGAAAGACGGGAAGAGGAAAGACAAGAAGATCGTCGTTTCCGTACTGCTGGGCGCGATGGGATAGAGATTTCTCGCAAGATCAATGGTTATGGTACGGCTGCCAATAGTGCCTATGGGCTTTTCACGAGCATTGCAGGTATCGGTGATAGTTTTGCGCGAGATCGTGCGCTACAGAAGGGTGACAGGCATCGGGCAGAGTTTCGTGACGAGCAGATTCAAGCACGTCGTGGTATTGATAGCGGCAATGATAATAATCGCTTTGGCCGAGGAGGTGACTACCGCGACACTGATGGTGGCATGGGCTATAGCCGTCCCAAGGGCGCTGGCATGTATAACGATGATCCGCGCAGCAATGTAAATAATTTCGTCGCCGCCACGGCCTTAGCGACGGCCAATCCCACGCCGGATAACATTGCCGCTGCTTTAGGTGCGGGTAATGTCTTGCCGCGCGGCGCGGATGGCAAGATTATCCTGCGTGGTGAATATGTCGTCGATAAGCCCAATGGCCCAGGCGGTGTGGGTGTACGATTTGACGGCACCGATAATTATTCAACAGTCACCGAGGCGATGGCTGTCGTTTCGAGTGCGATCGCTCCAGAGATGAATGTCAGCGCCCTCACCCGCGACGAAATTGCGCGCGGTTTGGCCGGGGATGCCCCGTCGCGCGAAGGCCGTGGCAAAGAAGGCGAAGTGACCCTAACCGCGGCCCAAACGACTGACAGCCCAGCGTCGGGTGCTGGGGCAGGTGCCGCTGCCGGTGCTACTGGTGCGGACAAAACTACCGAAGCGGGTGCCGAGAAAATCGTTGCGCAATCGACTGGTAATGCGCCGTCCAGCCAAGGTGCGCAGGCGGGTAAGGTTGCGGCTGATGTTGCGGCGCAATCCGAAACTGGGGCTAAGGGTAAGGATAGCGCAGCCAAAGAGGGGGAGACCTCGCAGCTTGCTTTGAACAAAAAAGCGCAAGTGCTGCTCGAGCGTCTGGGCTTAAGCACGGGCGATGGGCCGCAAGGCAACCATGCTAAGTATAAGAATGGCTCGCAGAACCCCGAAGAGTTGATGGATGGGGTGGTTGGGAGACGAACGAAAGGGGCCCTCACCTCGCTTGGGATCGACCCGACCAAGCCGATTACCGCCGAAACCCTGGCGAAGATTGAAGCGCAGGTGAAGGCAAAATCTGCTGAAGCGAGTGCTGCTGCACTCAAAGCGGCGCCGCCTGTATCGACGCCGGCAGACTGGGATACCAACCGTGATGGCAAGCTCAGCGATGAGGAAAGAGCGACCGGCAATGCCGCGTTAAAAGGTGCCGCTGCTAACAGCAACGCAGCACCCGTGATCGCCACCGCCACCCCGGGCGCACAGGCACCGGCGGTGAGCAAAGCGCCGGCTGAGGGCGCGGCGGCGAAGCAAGACTACGCATCAATGGATACGAAAGCGCTTTGGAGCGCGTACGAAACGCGATTAAAAGGTAGTGAAGCTATTAAAAAGGCATTTGGTCATAACGGATCGAATATTGTGGTGGATGGTAACTATACAGCACAAGAAGCGGATGCATTGGCTAGAAGCCACACAGAGTACATGGAAGCTGCCTTAGCATCCACTGGTGCAAAGGTGAAAATGGATGGTGACGTCACGCCTCAGGAAATCGCCGAGGCACGGGCTAAAGTGGCATCTGGACCTGATAAAGACATTCTCAAAAACTTTGATGAAATGATCGAGGTCTATCGCCGCGATCCGTTATCGCCAGATGCAGATCGAGCAACATTGATTGCTCGTCTTGAATTGCTCGATAATAATAAGGATGCACCATCACCCCAAGCCGCGGAGAAGGCTGAGTCTGCTACGCCAGCAAAAGTCGCCGCAGTAGCATCGTCAACCGCGCCAAGCGGATTATTCGCTACCGGCTTCCCACCAGCACTATCCGAGGATTTAGATGGCCCGCCGAAAGGGCAGAATCCAATCGCAATGGCGCTAGCGAAGGGGACCGCTGCTTCAATGCAAGTCGCCGCGAATGATGACGGCCCAAGTTCGGCAGGTGTACCTGATGGACGTACGCTGGCGCAAAAAGCAGCAGCACGCGGTGGTAACACTCCAGCTTAATACGCTTTAACCGCTCAATAACGGGCCGTGATGGTGACCCCATCGCGGCCCGTTTGCATTTCAGGGTGAAGCTGCCGTATAATAAAAAAATCACCATTTTGTCATTCCCGCAAAGGCGGGAATCCACTTAATTTACTCAAGGAGATTCCCGCCTTCGCGGGAATGACAAGACTCAGAGATCGTATAAAAATTAAATGGAATGAGTATAGTTCACGCATGAACACGCATCATCCCAGCATCGAGTCGCACGTGGCCCCCATCCTCAAAATCGGGGCGGTGGTGCTGCGGGTAGTAGAAGTGGCCAGTGGCCAGAGTTCGGTGGCCGGTAAGGAAGGAGTGATTAGAGTCGAGAGTCGAGAGTCGAGTGAGGAAGAAGTCGTGAGTCGTGAGTCGTTAGTCGTTAGTAAAGAAGGAGTGGCTAGAGTCCAGTGGCCGGTGGCCGGTGAAAGTGAAGCGGGCGCTGTCGTTCCTCCCCCTGTCGGGGGGAGGTTAGGTGGGGGGCAGCCAGAAAGCGCAAACTTCCAAGTCAGCCCCCCTCCCGGCCTCCCCCCGATGGGGGGAGGAGCTTCCCCCGGGGCACTGCTTGCGCCCAGTAACGAACACCCAGCACCCAGCACCCAGAACCACACAACGAGCAACGAGCAACGAACAACGAGCACCCAGCACCCAGCACCAAACAACCAACCACCACCAACCATCACCACCCACCACATCCTCATCATCCGCCCCAAACCCAAACATACGGGCGAGCTGCCACCGTTTGTGTTGCCGCGTGGCAGCCGCCAATATCAGGATGTAAACGGCGATTGGCAGGATGCCAGGGATGCGGCGACTGGGGCGAAATATATGGCAACGCTCGAGCCATTTTCCCGTGCCTTGGTGCGTGAGATCGAGGAAGAGGCAGGGGTAAGCAGCGATATGCTCGCCCGCGCGCAGGTGGTAGAACTCGGCGCGATGGCGTTTCAATCGCGCAGCAAAGGCACCTATCCCATCCATTGGTTTGTGGTGATGCCGACAGCGGCGGATGCGGCATTGCTCGATGCGAAAATCCCGGCGGATGCCACGGCGCTGGAATGGGCCTCGCGTGATGCTATTAAGGCGATGGCCGCAACGGGGGAATTTTCACCCGGCTATGTGAGCGTGATTGAAGCGGCGTTAAGGCTAGCGAATGGTTGAGTTAGGGAGTGCGAGCCTTCCATGGCGAGCCGCTTGCGGCTGGGGGTCAGCATCGAAGATGCGAAGGGGACAAAGAGTCCCCTTCAATAAATAAAAACTAAGCGCTCCACACCAGGCCATAGCCGCCACGGTAGGGCTGCACGCGGGCGCTGAGTTTGCCGGCGAGCAAATCGGCGGCGGCGGCGCCAAAAATCTCGTAGCGCCAGCCATGGCCGAAATGCGCTTTTTCGAGCGGTAATTTGCCGCGCACCACGGCCTCAAGCTCGGCCTTATCGGCCACCAAGCGCGGCACCACATGGTAGTCCTCGGCCTTTTGGCGTAGCAGCAATTTCAACTGGTCGAGGCAGGCTTCCTGCGCGGCGGGCATGGGCTTGTCGCGCTCCTCGGGTTGCGGGAAATTTTCCTTCGGTTCGGCCAAGGCCGTGGCAATCACATCGACCAGTGCGGCCATCGATTCTTTGCTCAGCTGGCCTTGAATGCCGCGCACCTCATGTAATTCCTCGATGGTTTTTGGCATTTGCATCGCCACTTGCACGACGTAATCATCCTTCAAAATCCGCTGACGGGGGACGTCTTTTTTCGCAGCCATTTGCTCGCGCCAGGCGGCGGTGGCGCGCAGGGTTTGCAGCACCGCGGGCGAGCGGCTTTTCACCTTCAGGCGCACCCAGGCGCGGTTGGCATCGACCCGGTATTTGGTGATATCTGCCAAGGCGGCCATCTCTTCGCTAAGCCAGTCGCTGCGGCCATCATCAGCGATGCGCGCGACGAGCTTTTCGTAAATCACTCGCAGGTGAATCACATCGTCGAGCGCATAGATGAGCTGGCGGTCGGAAAGCGGGCGGCGCGCCCAATCGGTGAAGCGCGAGGCTTTATCAAGCGAGGCACCGACAATATCCATCACCAGATTTTCGTAACTGATCGACTCGCCGTAACCACAGACCATGGCGGCAATTTGCGTGTCGTACAGCGGAAACGGAATGCGCCCGGACTCATGCACAAAAATCTCGATATCCTGACCGCAGGCATGGAAGACTTTGACCAAGCGCTCATCGGCAAACGCGTCGTAAAGCGGCGTTAAATCCATGTCCGGCCCAGCGATCGGGTCGATCGCGACCGCTTCTTTGCTGGTCGCCACTTGCATCAAGCATAGCTGTGGGAAGTACGTGCGCTCGCGGATGAATTCGGTATCGACGGTGATGAATTGCTCGTCGCCAAAGCTCGCGCAGAATTGGGCGAGGTCAGCCGTCGTCGTAATGGTGCGTGTGTTCATGAGCGCTGTTTAAGGGGCGAGGGGCAGGAGCGCAAGTCTATTGTGGCGTGCTCAGTCCCATTGCCGCGCGCAGGAGCGCATTCACGCGGGTTTGCCAGCCAGCCCCTGATTTTCGTAATCCTTCGAGCACGTCCACATCCAGGCTGATGCTGACAGGCATTTTGCTGCGCCCCGCCGGGCGGCCCGGGCCACGGCCACGCTTTTTCTGCTCTGCCTCGATGGCTGCGAGCAGTTTGGGGTCAACCTCGCGAAGTGGGCGGAACTGACGTAGCTCTTCAACCGTCAGATCACCGCGTATTTCGCCTGATCTAGTGGTGAGTGATCTTGGTTTCTTCTTCATACATCCTCTGTTCTCTCGTATTGGCTTTGCGCAGGCTGATGATACGGATCGCGTTTTTACGGTGCACATAGACAAGTGCGTATAGTCGTTCCCCAATCATTCCGTAGGCTAATAGACGCTCCTCGCCATAATCCGCGCGCGTGTTTTTGCGAAGCGTTGCAGTGTGCCAATCAAAATCCCACACCGCATCAAAATCAATGCCGTGCTTTTTCAGGTTGGATTTTCGCTTCGCTTCATCCCACTCGAACATTTAATATTTATAGCTATAAATATTCTAAAGTCAAGCATCGATGGGCGCACAAGACAAGCATTTGCAATTCATCCGTGCTGCGGTTATACCACGGCCAAAGCCAACCATAAGGATAACTGCCATGCACGCCTACCGCACCCATACCTGTAATGCCCTGCGCGCCGCCGATGCGGGGCAAGAAGTTCGTCTCTCGGGCTGGGTGCACCGTGTGCGCGACCATGGGCAGTTGGCCTTTCTCGATCTGCGCGATCATTACGGCATTACCCAAATTGTGGCGGATAGTACTGGTGGTTTGTTTGAAGCACTCAGCCGCCTCAAGAATGAATCGGTGGTGACGATTACGGGTACGGTGGTGAAACGCGCGGCGGAGGCGGTGAACGCGAATTTGCCCACCGGTGAGATTGAAATTGCGGTGAAGGCGCTGCAGGTGGAATCACTCGCCGAGCCACTGCCGATGCAGGTGAACTCGGAGGTAGAGTTCCCCGAGGCGACGCGCCTGACCTATCGCTTCCTTGATTTGCGCCGCGAGAAATTGCACAACAACATCGTGCTCAGAAGCAAAATTATTTCAAGCCTGCGCACGCGGATGACGGGCCAAGGTTTCCTCGAATATCAGACACCGATTTTGACCGCCTCAAGCCCCGAGGGCGCGCGCGATTACCTGGTGCCAAGCCGGGTTCACCCCGGTAAATTCTATGCGCTGCCGCAAGCGCCACAAATGTTCAAACAATTGCTGATGGTGTCGGGCTTTGACCGCTATTTCCAGATCGCGCCATGCTTTAGGGATGAGGATGCGCGCGCGGACCGTTCGCCCGGTGAGTTCTACCAACTCGATATTGAAATGAGTTTTGTGACACAGGAAGATGTGTTCGCGGCCATTGAGCCGGTGATGGTTGGTGTGTTTGAAGAATTTTCGGATTGGAAAGTAACGCCCGCACCGTTCGTGCGCATCCCGTATGATACCGCGATGCTCGAATATGGTTCAGACAAGCCCGATTTGCGCAACCCGCTTAAAATTGTTGATGTGAGCGATCTCTGGGAAGGTTCGGAGTTCAGTATTTTCAATGCGGTCATGAAATCGGGCGGTGTCATCCGCGCGATTCCGGCACCCGGATGCTGCGATAAACCACGCAGCTTTTTTGATAACATGATCGAGCTGGCAAAAGCCAACGGCGCGAAGGGCCTCGCCTATATTGGCCTTGATGTCGATGGCGCTGGCAAAGGCCCCATCGCGAAGTTTTTGAACCCTGAAAAAACGGCAGCACTTAAGGCACGTCTTGGGTTAAGCAATGGCGATGCTGTGTTCTTCAGCAGCGGTGCAAAACTCGAAGCGGCCAATATTGCGGGCAAGGTGCGGACCAACTTGGGTGAGCAGTTGGGCCTCATCGAGCAAGGCGTCTACAAATTCTGCTGGGTGGTCGATTTCCCCTATTACGAATGGAATGCGGACGATAATAAAATCGACTTTTCGCACAACCCGTTTTCCATGCCGCAAGGTGGGCTTGAAGCGCTTAACGCTGCAAAAACCGATGATGAATTGCTCGCCATCAAAGCCTTCCAATACGATATTGTGTGCAACGGTGTCGAGCTTTCAAGCGGTGCGATTCGTAACCACAAGCCTGAAATTATGCTGCGCGCGTTCGAGATTGCGGGCTACACCAAAGCCGATATCGAGAATAAATTTGCCGCGCTATTTAATGCCTTTCAATATGGCGCACCGCCACATGGCGGCTTGGCCCCAGGCGTTGACCGTATGGTGATGCTGATTGCGAATGAGCCAAATATTCGCGAAGTGATCTGCTTCCCGATGAACCAGCAAGCGCAGGATTTGCTGATGCAAGCGCCGAACACGGTCGATATGAAAGCCATGCGCGAACTCAACATTCAGCTGTCGCCCAAAGCGGTGGCAGCGCTCGAAGAAGAGAAGAGCAAAAAAGCCGACGCGGCGGCGTAGCGGATGTCCATCTTCACCCTCGTTGGTTTTATTGGCATTGCTATCAACCTGATTGCCTATGCGATGCTTTCCTCCGGGCGGCTGAAGGCAAGCGAGGCACGCTACCAGCTGATGAATATCACGGGCACGGTGTGCATTCTGCTATCGCTCGTTGCGCAATGGAATTTGCCGGCGTTCATTGCCAATCTGGCGTGGCTGTTGATTGGACTTTTGAGCCTCGCGCGTATTTTGTGGCTGGCGAAGCGGAGCCGCGCATGAGCACTGATTGCACAACTTTGCTGTGCCTTAACCCAGCCCTCATCGATGCTATCGGCATCAGCGCCTTCGTGTTTTTTCTGGGGGCTTATGCGATGGTGTCGTTTGGCCGCTGGCAGCCAGAAAGCATGCGCTTTCAGGCCATGAACCTGATCGGCGTCATCGCCATCCTCATTTCGCTCAGCAAAGATTTCAACCTGCCGATTTTCGCCCTCGAAATCTGCTGGGGCGCGATTAGTGTGTGGGGGATGGTGAAGGCGCGGCGAAAGAGAATTGAGGAATTGAGGAATTAAAGAAATGGCGAATTGATAAAAAGAGCTACCACCACAAATTATTTCGTCAATTCGTCAATTCGTCAATTCGTCATTTCCTCAATTCACCCTAACCCAACGTCCCATGGCAGTGTTTGAATTTTTTGCCGGAGTTGCACGGGCAGGGGTCGTTACGACCGACTTTACCCCAAGTGGTGGGGTCCGTCGCCACGCGCTCTTCGGGTTTCACATGCATGCGCAGGGTTTGTGCGGCTGGGCGCAGTTCCTGGCTTTGCTGCGCCGTGGCCTTCGCCTCCATCGCTTGCGCCAATGCCGGGTCTTCACGTGTTGCGCGCATCACCTGCTGCGGTTTTAGGTTCATGATCTCATCCGTCAGCTCGACGCGGATTTGCACGCGGGCAATGCGCGAAATCACTACTTCACGCAGATGGTTCAGCATCGATTCGAACAGGGTGAAGGCCTCGTGCTTATATTCGTTGAGGGGATCCTTCTGCGCGTAGGCCCGCAAATTAATGCCCTGACGCAGCTGGTCGAGCGAGAGCAGGTGATCTTTCCATAGCTGGTCGAGCGTTTCGAGCAGGATGCGTTTTTCGGCGACGCGATAGACATGCTCGGGGAAGCTGGCCGCTTTTTGCGCGAATAATCCATCGACTGCCTGTTTCACCCGCGCCAGGATTTCACCATGGCCAATGCCTTCCTCGGCGGCCCACGCGGCGATTGGTAAATCAAGCCCGAAAATACGCAAGAGCTCGGTATGCAGCCCCGTGACATCCCATGCCTCGGCGTAGGATTGCTCGGGGATATGCAGCGTCACCACCTGCTCGACGATATCGGCGCGCATATCGATGATGGTATCGCGCACGTCTTCGGTTTCCATCAGTTCGATGCGCTGTTCATAAATGACTTTGCGCTGATCGTTCATCACGTCGTCGAACTTGAGCAGGTTTTTGCGGATCTCGTAATTGCGTTGCTCGACCTTGGTTTGCGCGCGCTCAATGGCCTTGTTCATCCAAGGGTGGATGATGGCTTCACCCTCTTTGAGGCCCAGTTTCACCAGCACCGAATCGATCCGCTCCGAGCCGAAAATGCGCATGAGGTCATCCTCAAGCGAAAGGAAGAATTGCGAGGCGCCGGGGTCACCCTGGCGGCCCGAACGGCCACGTAGCTGATTATCGATGCGGCGTGATTCATGCCGTTCGGTACCGATGATGAAGAGGCCACCGGCGGCGCGCACAATTTCCTTATCCGCTGCCACTTGCGCGCGGATCTGTTCAGGGTTGGGTGACGTGCTGTTCGCGCGTGATGAACGCTCATTGGCGGATGATGCATCGCCGCTTTCTCTTTTCTTCCCTGAATCCTGAATGCCAAATCCTGCTTGCTGAATCAGCATTTCATCGTTGCCGCCGAGCTTAATATCCGTGCCCCGCCCGGCCATGTTGGTGGCGATGGTGACAGCACCGGGCCGCCCGGCCTGGCTGATGATGAAGGCTTCCTGCTCGTGATAGCGCGCGTTGAGCACCTGATGCGGAATTTTCTCTTTCTTCAGCCGTGCCGAAAACGCTTCCGATTTCTCGATGCTGACCGTGCCAACAAGCACGGGCTGCTGGCGCGCATGTGCTTTCTTGATGAGGGCAACGACCGCGGTATCGCGCTCCTCGCTGGTGCGGTAAATTTCGTCATGCTCATCGATCCGGGCGACGGGGGTATTGGTCGGGATCTCGATGACCTCAAGTTTATAAATATCCGAAAATTCCCCGGCCTCGGTCATCGCGGTGCCGGTCATCCCGGCGAGCTTGTCATAGAGGCGGAAATAATTCTGGAAGGTGATCGAAGCCAGTGTCTGGTTTTCGTTTTGGATGGCGACGTTTTCCTTGGCCTCAAGCGCCTGATGCAGCCCTTCGGAATAGCGGCGGCCCTCCATCATGCGACCGGTAAATTCATCGATGATGATAACTTTATTATCCTTCACGATATAATCCGTGTCGCGCTTAAAGAGTGTATGGGCGCGCAAGGCCTGGGTGACGTGGTGCACGATGGCGACGTTTTCGATATCGTAAAGGCCGCTGCCGGATGTGAGCAGGCCGCCCTCGATTAGTAGCTGCTCGACATGGCCGACCCCTTGCTCGTTCAGGGTCACACTGCGCGATTTTTCATCGAGCTCGTAATCGCTCGGCGCAAGTTTGGGGATATAGCGATTGATGCTGACATACAGCTCGGAGTTATCCTCTGTTGGGCCGGAAATAATCAGCGGCGTGCGGGCCTCATCGATCAGGATGGAATCGACCTCGTCGACGATCGCATAGTGAAAACGCCGCTGTACCATAAATTCGCGGCTGTATTTCATGTTGTCGCGCAGATAATC
>CAZZCK010000026.1:0-19351 GCA_964652475.1 uncultured Azospirillum sp. | reverse complement strand
TTGACCACCGAAACTTCGACGCCGCTCGCGATTTCCACCGTGATGGTCTGCTCATCGTTCAGCTTGGTGATTTTACCGATGATACCACCACCGGTGACGACTTTATCACCTTTTTTGAGGGCGGCGAGGGAGGCTTGGTGCGCTTTCATGCGCTTTTGCTGGGGGCGGATGAGGAGAAAATAAAACACCACGAAAATCATCAGCAGCGGCAGCATGCTCGCCAGCGGTGACCCCTGAGCCATTGGCGCGGCGGCGCTTGTTGCGACCTCCGGTGCCGCTTGGGCAAAGGCAGAAACGGGGGCCAGCATCAGGGCAAAAGCAAAGCGAATCATGGGAATTACTCCGTGAAAAAGGTCGAAAATCGAGGGAATCACTGCGCGATAGCGGCAAAAAGCCGCCGGAAAGCAAGGCTATTTCAGCTTGGTTTCTTTGAATTCGACATGCTTACGCGCGACCGGGTCATACTTCTTGAACGCCAGCTTTTCAGTCTGTTTGCGCGGATTGCGCTTTTTCACGTAGAAAAAGCCGGTATCGGCGGTCGACTCGAGTTTAACCAGAATAGTAGCTTTCTTAGCCATGATGGCCCCCTGATGATTTGAGGGGCGCTTTCTCGCCCATTTTCACCCCCCTGTCAAGCCCCCATTCGCGTGATTGGCGGCACGCGGGCGCGGCTGGGCTATTGCATGCGGTGGCCAGCGGCGCGAAACGCTGCCACGGCACGGTTTTTGGCCATGGCATGGTCGACAATCGGCAGTGGGTAATCAGCCGGTTTAATCAGTGGCGACTCCCACGGCGCATGGATATCGGCATTTGATAAACCGCGCAATTCGGGCACATAGCGGCGGATATAGATTCCTTCCGGATCGAACCGCTTGCTTTGCAGTATCGGGTTGAAAATGCGGAAATAGGGTGCGGCGTCCGTCCCCGTACTCGCCGCCCACTGCCAGCCACCATTATTGCTCGCCAGGTCATAATCCATGAGGTGCTGCGCGAAAAATTCTTCGCCCAGGCGCCAGTCGAGCAGTAAATCCTTGCTGGCAAAGCTTGCTACAATCATGCGTGCGCGGTTTTGCATGTAGCCCGTTTCGAGCAGTTCGCGCACCGCGGCATCGACCACGGGATAGCCCGTTTGGCCAGAAAACATGGCCGTAGCCAGCGATGGATCCTGATTCCACGGGATTGCCCCGTCACGATATTGGGGCATGAATTCTTGGCCGACCACATCGGGGAAATGATAGAGAATCGCTGCATAAAACTCGCGCCAGCCAAGCTCGGCAATCCATTTTTCGCCACCGCCTTGTGCAAGCGCCGCGGCTACGCATTCGCGAATGCTGACCAGCCCAAAGCGCAAATAGGGCGATAATTGGCTGGTGCCGATGATGGGTAGCTGATCGCGCGCGGTGGGGTAGGCAGTGAGTTTATGAGCAATGAAACGACTCAGCCGCTCGGCCACATCGTCCACCCGCCATAGCGGGTCTTTCGTATAGCTATAGCCAATTTGCGCCAATAGTTGCGCCGGCCCCGCATCAAGGTTGACGCGCGTCAAGCCCGCCGCTTCTACCGCTTTGAAATTCGCCGCCGCATCGGCATAACGGCCCGCGTCTTTCACTTCATATTCGGCGTAGTCGCTTGGCCCCATATCGGCGCGCCACAGCTTATAAAACGGCGTGAACACTTTATAGGGCGTGCCATCGGCCTTTAGCATCGCCTGCGGCGCGCGCATGAGATGGTCGAGCAGTTGCACAAAGCGCGTGCTTGTGGGCAGCGCTGCCTTCACCGTGGCGTCGCGGGCGCGGGTCGCTGGCTCAAAATCCTCGGCGGAGTAGACGGCGCTGGCGGCGAGTGTGGCGGCCAATGTGGGCATCACTTCACTGGCCTTGCCATCGAGCACCAATAGCCGCCCGCCACGTGCCTTGAGTGTGGCATCGATATGGCACAGCGTTTCGGCCAGAAATATCAGCCGCCGATCGTTCGTGCGGGTGAAGCGGGCAAGAATGTCGCGATCGAAGATGAATACGAGCTGCACGGGCTGCGTTGCCTGAAGCGCGGTTGAGAGCGCCGCATGATCATGAAGCCGCAAATCGCGGCGAAGCCAGACGAGAGATTGCATAGGGTGGTGCTTTTAGCGCAGAAAGATTGATAAACCAATCACCGTTTGCTTGCGTGCCGCATCATTTTTGGGTGGCGTGCAGATGCTGTTCACTCACGAAAACGCGGCGATGCCCGTAATCGCGCGGCCAAGGATAAGGGCGTGGATGTCGTGCGTGCCTTCGTAGGTGTTGACGGCCTCGAGGTTCATCATATGGCGGATGACATGGTATTCATCCGCAATACCGTTGCCGCCGAGCATGTCGCGCGCGACGCGGGCAATCTCGAGCGATTTGCCGCAGCTATTGCGCTTGACCAGCGAGATCATCTCGGGCGCGTAGTCGCCCGTATCGAGCAAGCGTCCGACGCGCAAGGCGGCATGGCTGGCGAGGGTGATCTCCGTCATCATATCCGCGAGTTTTTTTTGCACCAATTGATTGGCGGCGAGGGGCCGCGCGAATTGATGGCGCTGCAAAGTATAGTCGCGCGCGATTTCCATGCAATGCAGGGCTGCACCGGTGGTGCCCCAGGCAATGCCATAGCGCGCTTTGTTGAGGCAGCTGAATGGGCCCTTGAGGCCTGAAACCTCGAGCGCGCGCTCGTCGGGCACAAACACATCATCGAGCATGATCATGCCGGTGACGCTGGCGCGCAGGCTCATTTTCCCTTCGATTTTCGGTGTGGTGAAGCTGCCACCAGCTTTACCCGAGGCATCGGCACGCTCGACGATAAATCCGCGAATGGTGCCGTCTTTCACCTCGGCATGACCGAACACTTTCGCCCAGATAATGGCGATATCCGCAATCGGTGAGTTGGTGATCCAGGTTTTGGAGCCACTGATCTTATAGCCGCCCTCAACCTTCACGGCGCGGGTTTTCATCCCCGCGGGGTCGGATCCTGCATCCGGCTCCGTCAGGCCAAAGCAGCCGACCAGTTCGCCAGTTGCGAGGCGCGGCAGGTATTTTTCTTTCATCGCCGCGGATGCAAACGCGTCGATCGGGTGCATAACGAGGGAAGATTGCACCGATAGCGCCGAACGATAGCCCGAATCGACCCATTCGATTTCACGCGCGACGAGTCCGTAAGCGACATGGCTCACGCCCGCGCAGCCATAGCCTTTAATGGTACTGCCAAGTAGGCCCTGCGCGCCCATATCGCACATGATGGCGGGATCAAACTTCTCATGCCGATTGGCTTCGATCACGCCGGGAAAGAGACGGTCACGTGCAAAGCCGCGAGCCGCATCGCGCACCAGGCGTTCCTCGTCGGTGAGTTCACCATCGAGGTTGAGGGGGTCTTGCCAATTGAGTTCGTTCAGCATGGTTTTCCTTTCGTCGTCCCTGGGTGCATTGCAATGACTCAATTTACACCAGCAAATTCACAATCGAGCCGCGCGCCCAGCGCACCCCGCGCGACAAGGCAGCTAACGCGTTGTTAATCAGCCCGTGCAGCGTGTCGTTATCCGGCTCGTAATTGAGGCGTGCGCGCACGGTGCTCGAGGTGCGCGGCGGGATCAGTGGCGCGGTTTCGACGATGCCATTTGCGCGCTCGGCCTCGCGCTGGGCACGCACGCGCTCAGCAGCTCGCAGCAAGGGGTTTTGAGGGATAAGATCATTCGCCATGGGGGGAAATTAGCATAAGAACATGCGCTTGTCATCGCTGTTCATTTTTTTACCCGCGATGGCCCCCGTCATGCAGATGGGGTGACAATCAGTATACAAGGGAACAGTGATAAAATGAATAGTCGATGATTTGCCGTGCGTAGCGTAAGCGAGTCCGTGAGGGGGCATGGGGTATAAAGCGAGCTGGGCGAGCGAGCCATCAGCCAGCGGAGCTGCACGAAGACTTGGTCAGCAGACCAAGTCGAAGTATGAAATACTAAAAACTCGCCGCCATGATGCTTGCCGTGGTGCGATCGAGCCAGCGCAGGATGGGCGTGATCTGCCCGTCATTCATCAGCGCTGGGGCGTGGCCAATACCGTCAAAGCGGATGCTTTCGGCATTGATATTGGTGACGCGCATGGCCTGAATCGTCTCGGCATCAAGGATATCCGACGTCGCGCCGTGAAGGATCAGGGTCGGGATGCGGATCTCGGCCCAGATCGGCGCGAGGTTGACATCCTCAATCGTTTTGAAATTCTCGGTGGCGGCGGCGAGCGGCACCGCAATTGCAGGGTCGCAGGCATAGCGTAGCGTGCCGTCGCGGGTGATGAGGGAGGAGGCGATCAGCATCTGCCAGTGCGCCTCATCCGTAATGCCCCAGGGGGCAAACGCATTGCGGATGTAGCGCTCGGCGGCGGCGTGGCTATCGAACTGGCGGGGCATCGCGCGCACATAGTCGTAAATGCGGGTGAGGGCGGCTTTGCTAAGCCGCGCGCCAATATCGTTGAGCACCAGTTTGGTGATCCGCCCCGGCTGATGGGCCGCGAGCATCATACCAATAATGCCGCCCATGGAGGTGCCGACCCACTCCACTTCGCGCAGGTGAAAATTATCCATCACCGCCAAACAATCGGCGACATAGCTCGCGTAATTATAGCCCATCGGGTCGGCGAGCCAGGCGCTTTCGCCGCGCCCAGCCATGCTGATGGCGATCACCCGTCGGCCGGTGGTGGCAAGGGCCTGGGCCAAAATATCAAAATCCCGCGCATTGCGGCTGAGGCCATGCACGCAGACCACCACCTTGCGCGATTCCGGGTTGCCCCAATCGTAAAAAACGATCTCGTGCGTCCCCTCAGGGCCGACGGTGTTGGGTGCGCGGATCGAATGGCGGGTGGGGGTCATGGCCTCTCATGGTGGGTAAAGCGGTTGGTCTGGCGCACCTCTCCCCAAGGAGAGGTGAGCCAATCTCGGCGCTTGGGTGATTAAACGTCACGTTCATAGCCGGATCAAGCAGCGGCCAATCTCCATCCCGCTGAGCGGGATTTCGGTCGGTTTGCCATCGATGACATCGGCGAGCAAACGGGCAGAGCCCGCGCCTTGTGTCCACCCCAAGGTGCCGTGGCCGGTGTTCATAAACAAATTCGCAATCGGCGTTTTACCGATGATCGGTGGGCCATCGGGCATTGCCGGGCGCAGGCACGCCCATTCGGTCAGCTCCTCTTGCGGTGCACTCGGGAACAGCTCGCGCATACCGCGCTTGAGCGGGTCGATCCGCACCTTGCGCACATCGGTATTGTATTTCGCGAATTCCGCCGTACCCGCGACGCGCATGCGGTTGCCAAGCAAGCTGTAGACCTGCTTCGCGCCACCATCGGTGATACTGACTTTAGGGCAGTGCTCGCTCGCGTTGAAGCTGATGCTGTAGCCCTTCATCGGGTAGATCGGCACATAGAGGCCAAGCTTGCGTAATTGTTCGGGGCTGTGACTGCCCATGGCCATGACATAGGCATCGAAGCCGGCCATGTAGTCACGCTGCTGGCCTTCAATTTCGACATGGCTGATGCGGCCATCGTTGGTGTGTAGGCGTGCGATGCTCTGGTGATAAAGGAAGGTCACACCGAGCTTGCTCGCGCAATAATCCGCCAGATTTTTGGTGAAGATATGGATGTCACCGGATTGATCGATCGGTGCGTGAAGACCGCCCACGAGCGCCTTCGTGGTGTTGGCGAGGGTTGGCTCGAGCGCGAAACATTCTTGCCGCGTCATCACGGTTTCGCTGCAGCCGAGTGTGTGCTGAAATTCGGCGTGGCGCTTGGCGGCCTCGAAGGATTTTTGATCGTCGAACACATGCAGCGTGCCGTTGCTAAGGAAATGAAACTCGACCTTAGTATCGGCCATCAGCTCGGCCATTTTCTGGCGGCTGTAAAGCCCTAAGCGCAGCATCACCTCGCAATTAGCGCGGGCGCGCGAGGGCAGGCAGTTGAGCAAAAACAGCAAGCCCCAGCGCATGAGATGAGGGTCAAGCGTGGGGCGAAGCACCAGCGGCGCATCCTCCTGAAAGGCCCATTTGAAGAGCTTCGGGAACACTTGTGGGTTGGCCCATGGCTCGGCATGCGAGTAGGAAAGCTGGCCGCCATTGGCGAACGAACATTCGCGCGCCGGTTCGCCTTGACGCTCGATGACGGTGACTTCGTGTCCCCGTTTCGCCAGCTCATACGCGCTCATTACGCCAAGCGCACCCGCGCCTAATATGCAGATTTTCATGCCGTCCTCATCGATCGTGTTTTTCGAATCTCTAGCAGGTATCGCGGTTTTGGCAACGGCTGGCTTTATTTCAAGCCCTGGGCGGCTTTGAGCACTTCCGCCGCGTGGCCGGTGACGCTGACTTTGGGCCAGGCTTTGGCGATTTTTCCGGATTTGTCGATGAGGAAGGTGCTGCGCACGATGCCCATATAGGTTTTGCCGTACATGCTTTTTTCACCCCACACGCCAAAGGCCTCGGCGATGCCAGAATCGTCGCTCGCGAGCGCGAAGGGAAGGTCATATTTTGCGCGGAATTTATCGTGGCTTTTGAGATCATCCTTGCTGACGCCGATGATGACCGTATCGGCCTTTTCGAACTGCGTGGCGAGGCTCGCAAAATCCTTCGCTTCGGTGGTGCAGCCCGGTGTGTCGTCCTTCGGGTAAAAATAGAGCACCAGGTTTTTTTTACCTTTGAAGCTGGCGAGATCGCTCGCTTTGCCACCGCTCAAGCTCAGGCTGCAAACTGGCGCACTTGTCCCTTCCGCCCGCGCGACGGCGGCGGATTTTTTTGGGGCTGGGCTGGTGGTTTTTTTAGCAGGTTGAGGCATACGGCTCTCCATGAATGGGGTGGTCGTTACGATTTATGCGGCAATCTATAAAGCGCGCGTGGGGCAACTACAAGCGTGATATGCACCTCAAAACTCGGCATTGACCATGCGCGCCATCGCGGTGCTGACGGCCTGTTCATGGTGGACGACTTCGGCTTTTAGCGCCGCCATATCATCGACCCTCATCCCTTGTACGAGCAACCGTGCGAGCCCGGCAGGCACGTCATCGGTAATCAGCCCGCCCGGTGCCGAAAGCCGCAGCAGGCTCATCAAATCGGAGAGGAACTTTTTGGCGGCAATGAGCGGGACGGCGATGGTGTCATCGATCACTCGCTCGAGCAAGGCGCGCTCGAACACTTGCCGCGCGGCGCGATGCCAGATGCCCGGATAGGTCGCGGCATAACGCAGCACCAGATATTGCGCGATGAAATCAATATCCACCATGCCGCCGCGTACATGCTTGAGTGCCCAGGGGTTGCTGGTCGGGAATTGCTTGGCAATCCGTTCGCGCATCGATAGCACATCGGCCAGTAATGCCGTTGCGTCGCGCGGTTTCAGCACATGCACGCGCACAATCGCAGCGACGGTCTCGGGAAAATGGGGGGCATTGGTGGCGACCACGCGGGCCCGGGTGAGGGCCATATGTTCGTAGGTCCAGGCGCTATGGTGGAAATAGGCGTCAAAGGCGGTAAGGCTCACTGCCAGTGGGCCATCGCTACCGCCCGGGCGCAGCCGCGTATCCACCTCATAGAGGCGCCCTTCACGGGTGAGCAGGGTCAGCGCGCTGATAAAGCGCTGGCTGATGCGGCTCATATGCGTGCGCATGTCGGAGGATTCATCCGCCGTATCGTCGTAGATCAGCACAATATCGAGGTCGGAGCCAAAGGTCATCTCGCGCCCACCCAGCTTGCCCAGTGCCAGTACGGCTATCGGGGTAGTGATGGCAACGCCGGTGGTCGTGGTATATTCGTTGATCAACTCCATCAGGGTGCATTGTAAAATGATTTCGGCAATGTCGGATAAGAAGCTGCCGACCCGTTTCGCGGTCGCCAAACGCTTGAGCAAATGCACACCCGCTTGAAAGCGTTTTTCGTTATTAAAACTGCGCAAATACAGCATTTTTTGTTCGAACGATTGTGCAAACCGCAAGCGATCGACAACGAGGTTTTCAAGCTCTTCTTTAGTGGGAAGCCCGAGAAAAAAATCGGCCTCGAGCACGCTATCAAGCAGCGAAGGGTTGTTGCCCAGCGTTTCGCCGAGCGCCGGGGCCGAGCCGAGAATATCGGCGAGAAGGCTGAGCATTTCAGGGCGGGAGAGAAACAGCGAAAAAATCTGTGCACCGGAAGGTAGGCGATTGATAAAATCATCGAAATGGAAAAATGCGGCATCCGGGTTGGCGGTGCGGCCAAGGGCGGTGAGCAAGGCCGGCACCAGCTCGGTGAGGACCTGGCGCGAGCGCTTGCTACGGGTCGAGCGGCGGCTACCGCGATGCCAGCCTTGAATCATATCGCTGATGCGTTGCGGCTCGCTGTAACCCAGGCTGCGCAAGGTGCTCAGCGTGTCCGGGTCGGCCTCGACCCCAGTGAATACCAAATTGCCATCGACCGCGAGCGGTGCCGAATCCATCATCGATTCGGTATAGATGCGGTGCACGTCGCGCAAGGTGCCCAAGCAATCCTGCGCGAAGGATTCCGCCGTCGCATAGCCCGCAAACAGGCTGACCTCGTGCAGGGCTTTGGGGTCGCTCGGCAGGGTGTGGGTCTGCTCGTCGTTACGCATTTGCAGCCGATGTTCGACCATGCGTAACCAGCGGTAATGCGCAGTAAGCGCGTCGCGCGTGGCGGGCTTTACCAGTTCGGCTGCCGTCAGCGCATCGAGCGCGGCGAGGGTGCCCGCCGCGCGCAATGGTGGCTGCCGCCCGCCCCATACGAGCTGCTGGGTTTGCACAAAAAACTCGATTTCGCGGATGCCACCCATCCCGGTTTTAATGTTGTGGCCCGGCAGCTCAATCGTTTTTGCGCCTTTCACGTTCATTTGCCGTTTGATGGAATGGATATCGGCGATGGTCGCAAAATCGAGGGTTTTACGCCAGATAAACGGCACCAGCTCGCGCAAATAATTGCTGGCTAATTCGGCATCCCCCGCGATCGGGCGCGCCTTAATCATCGCTGCGCGTTCCCAGTTTTGGCCGACCGTTTCGTAATAGGTGAGGGCGGCCGCAATGGTGACGGCGAGCGGTGTCGACATGGGGTCGGGGCGCAGCCGCAAATCGGTGCGAAACACATACCCGTCCGAGGTACGCTCGGAGAGGATGGCGGTCATGTCGCTGGCCAGCTTATTCATGAATATTTGCGCGCTGCGGGCGCCATGATAGGGCAGACGTGCGGGGTCGAACAGCACGATGAGGTCAATATCGCTCGAGTAGTTCAGCTCATACGCACCCAGTTTGCCCATTCCGAGGATGATAATACCGCTGGCCAATTCGGGGTCATCGATCGTGCGTAAGGCAATGTCGCCACGCTGATGCGCGAGCTTCAACAGATGCCGTAAGCTAAGCCGTACAGCATGTTCGGCAAATTCGGATAAGGCGCGCGTGACCTGCTCGAGTGGCCACGCGCAACTGATATCGCCGATGCCAACGGTGA
Organism: uncultured Azospirillum sp.; assembly: GCA_964652475.1. Classification (GTDB taxonomy): domain Bacteria; phylum Pseudomonadota; class Alphaproteobacteria; order Rickettsiales; family UBA3002; genus QFOX01. The sequence continues at coordinate 9,885 of CAZZCK010000026.1, read as the reverse complement.
GTGCAGTGCGGGCCTTGAGTTGGCGCAAGGCAAGCATGAGCGCGGGTTGATCACGCATTTCGCCACGAAGTACGGTACAGTCATCGAGGATTTTTGCCCAGGCATGGTCGACGCCATCGCGCAGGATCATCGCCAGATCCTCGGGATATTTCTGCATCAGCCGGGCGAGATAGGGCGCATTGCCGGCGACGCTCGCGATCAGGTTCTGGGTAGCGCTATGGTCAAGAAGTGCGTGCAAAACCGGCTCAGCCCGTAAACGCTCAAGGCAGTGGGTGGCTTCGCTTTCGCGGCTTGCCTTGGGTAAGCGGCTGATGCTAGGAAGGCGTGGCGAGACATGCGGCATAATGCGCATTGTTTCTGGAACGGATGCAATGGTCAAGTCTCTCAAATTCGGATGGTTAGTTCTCAGTCGACTCATGCTGCTCAGTGTGCTTGCGCTGCTTGCACTTGGCCTGTGGCTGTATGGCGGCGAGCGTTCGCTTGATTTTGCCAAACCCTGGGTGAATGAGGCGATCAACGCACCGGATGCGCCCATGGCCATCACCATCGGCGCGATGAGTGTGGATTGGCAGGACTGGTCGGCGCTGGGCAAAATTCGCTTGCATGATGTGCGCTTTACGCAGCCAAACGGCGATGTCTTCGCGCAATTGCCGGAGCTGTACGCCACGCTCGACCCGCTTGGATTTTTACCCTCGCGCCGTTTGCTGCATCACGTGATTATTCCCAAGCCGCGGCTCTACGTCACCCGTATGGCGGCCGGTGACCTTGAGTTTGGCCTCGAGTCATCGCCGTCACGTGTCTCGCTTTCGAGCATCCTCGCATTTTTTGGCGAGGGAGCGAAGGGCCCTACCGCTAGCAATATAGCGCGCTTGCCCTTTTCCGCGCTCATCATCGACAAAGCCCATGTCACCTTCCGCGACGAACCATCGGCAACCACGCTGAGCAGCGACGCGCTGAGCTTGCGCCTATCACAAGGGCTGAACGGCTATGATGCGCTGCTGGCGATTCCCTTCGTGTTTGAAGGCAAGCATGCGCGTGTGACGGCGGGGTTGCGCGCCCTTCGTGGCACCAGCAATCATGTGCTATCCGTCCAATTGTCCGATATGCCGAGCGATCTGATCTGCGCACTCGGCCAGTGTGGCGAGGATATCCGCCTGCTCGGCCCCATCCATGGTCGCATCGCGGCGGGGATCGACCCGACACTTGCCGTGAGTGCGTTTCGGGCGGCACTGACCACCACGCAGCTTGATCTTCGGGCGCCGAAGGTTTTTGAAACCCCGCTGGTGGTGCGCAACAGCGCAATCGATATCGAAGGCGATTGGAAAAAAGGCGATATCACACTCACTAAGGCCACGCTGAACCTCGAGGATACGACGATCACGGGCAGCGCCGTGCTCAATCGCGCGGAGGATGGCTGGTATGTGAAAGCCGATGCGCAAACCACCCGGCTCGAGGTTGATAAAATTTATAAATACTGGCCGCTCGTCATGGCGCCGGACTCGCGCAAATGGATTACGAACAAACTGAAATCCGGCTACGCCGCAAGCGGTAAACTCACACTCAACCTCACCCCGGCGGATATGGCGGCGGAGTTTTTACCCGATGAAGCGGTCGATGCCGTGGCCGATGCGCGCGACATTACCTTTGAATATTTGCCCGGCTTTCCCCTGGTCAAAGGCATGAATGGGATTGCCCATTTCACCGGCACCACGGTGCGCGTTAAAGGGGGCGGCGGCACGACGATGGATGGCACAAAAATCATGTCGGCCGAGTTATGGTGCCCCAAGCTTCACAGCGCGCGTAACCCGATGGAGGCAACCATCGCGCTAACCGCACCGGCGAGTGACGCGGCAGGGCTGCTTGCGTTGAAGCATTTCACGTTTGATGATGCCTGGATGCTCGACCCCGCTACCCTTCGCGGGAGTGTGGATGCAACGATGAAACTGAAGTTTAATGCCTTCTCGGAGAACCCCAGCAGCGACCCGAGCGAGATTCATCTCGAGGCGGTGGATTATGATATCGCGGCGAAGCTATCGGCGATTGCACAGCCAGCCATTGCCAAAAAATACGATCTGCGCGGGCTCAATGGCGCACTTCACGCCGATACGAAAGGCATAAAATTCGATGGTGACGGGACGCTGGCCCAATCGGGTGGGCATGCGATTCAACTGAGTCAGCAACATGGCGGCCCGCTTAAACTATTGGTCACCGGGAAAGGGAATGCGGCGCTTGCGATAGCACCCGGTCGCAATGATTTTGCGCTCACCTACCAATCCGGCGCGGTGCCCGAGATTGAGCTCACCGGCACACGGCTTGATGTCAGTTCTCCCTACGGGCATGAGGCGGGCAATAGCGCGAGCGATTTGCTGACGAATTTCCCCGCGATGACCCTCAAGATTGATCTGGCAGAGCTGATCCTATCCAGCGAGGCGAGCTTGCAGCAGGTGGTGGGTACGCTTCATTGCACCAGTCTGCGCTGCGAATCGGCCGCGTTTACGGCCATGGCCGATAAGGCTGAAATACGGGGCAGCATTAGCCGCATCGCGGGTGGGGTGCGGCAATTGCTGGTCACCAGTAGTCATGCCGGCAGCATGCTGGCCGCGCTTGATGTTACGGATCGCATGAAAGGCGGAGCGCTTGAGCTGCGCGGGACGTATGACGATCGCCAAACGCCAGCACCGCTCAAGTCACGGCTGATTATCACCGATTTTACCCTCAAAAACTCGCAGATTCTTGGGCGTATTTTATCGATTGGCTCGCTCACGGGCTTGGCGAATGCGCTCACCGGCAGTGGCATTTTGTTTGATAAGTTGGCCGCGAACATTCATACGCAGGCGGGAAAAATCACCGTCAGTAAAGGGGTGGCGAACGGCAATGCGCTCGGTATTACGGTTGAGGGCACGCTTGATGCCGCCACCACCAAACTCATGATGAAGGGCGTGGTGGTACCGGCCTATGCGCTTAACTCCATGCTCGGTAAAATACCCTTGATTGGTGCGCTCGCCGGCGGTGAAGGCGAGGGCCTGATCGCGTTTAATTACTCGGTCGACGGGCCGTATGACAACCCGGAGGTGGGGGTGAACCCGCTATCGGGCCTAACGCCTGGATTCTTGCGTGGTATCTTTGGCATCTTCGATGAAAAAAGCGATACGCCCAAGAAATAGTGCAAGCTGGGTTTTCAGTATTCGGGATTCAGTGAGGGGTGCTGGCGCTCACACGCGGAAGAGGACATCATTACCCATCGGTGCACTCTCTTCGCTTATGGCATTCATGGCTATTTGTGTCCCAGGTGCTCTGTCTCTGCTGCCTCGAATCACGAATGACGGATAACGAACAGCGAATATCGCTAATGCACAATCGTTTCATTGCGCGGTGTTTCGGCGCGCATCATCGCACCGGCTGTGCCAAGGGCACCGATCGCCGGGCAAATGGACGATGGACTTGAGCCTTCGCGGTTGCGGGCATGCGGGTCGGCACCGTAGGAAATGAGCAGCTTGGCAATAGCGAGGTTATTCTCAAGCGCTGCAATGGTGAGCGGGCTTACCTGCGAATCGGGGATCAAGGCATTAGGGTTCGCGCCATAGCGCAGTAGCAGCGCCGCCATATCGTAGTGGCCATTGAAAACGCAATGATGCAATGCCGTCGTGCCTTCATGATCAAGCGCGTTGAGTGGGCAGTTTTTGCTCATCAGCAACGTGGCAAGCTCGAGGGCCGCCGGCATATCCGCCGGTTTAATGGTTTCGCTGCTGAGGCAGTGCAGGGGGCTGGCGCCATAGGCATCCATCACGGCGCAACTGCTCATGGCGTTGGCCAGTGTATCGGCAATGTGAAAATGCTGCCGCCGTACGGCGCAATGCAGAGCCGTGCCGAGCGGTAATCCGCATAAAAATGCCGGAGAAGCACCCCGATCCAGTAACCACTGAACGATTGGACTGCTTCCCCGGCGAGTTGCCTCCATCAAGGCTGTCGAATGACGGAGGGGGTGTGCGGTATCAATGGGTACGCCGTGCGCCAGCAGGTCTTGCAGCAGCGGGATATCGTCGTTGGTCACGGCGGAAAACCAGGCATAAACCCGAGAGAGCGAAGAGGCGCGGGATGTGGGTGCCATGAAAACAATCCTAGATTGAGTTTATAACGCCGTTAAATACAATCTAAGGTATTAAGTCAGAGGTACAGCATAATGCAACCTTAAATTTTTATTTATTCACAAATACAACCTTAAGTAGGAATTCTGGCTGGTAAAAAACAATGCTTAAATCATAATATACTAGAAGGTAATAAAGTTAATATTAACACATTCTGAGCATGAAATCCAAGATAATGATCGCTTTTTTCTCTGCGCCCCCCCCCTTCCCGGTAGTGCGGTTTCATGCATCAATAGCGTTTCACTAACGGAGTATGATCCATGAGACGTTTTCTACCCAGCCGCCGCACCCGTAAAAATGTCATCCGCACGAGCGCATTGCGCGACGAGTTCATTCGCGAGCTCACGCTTGAGGCCAATGCCCTCATCAAACAACTGAGCGAGCAATTCGGCCAGACGCTGCAAAACCAGCTGGCACAAGCCTATCAGGGCATTGTGCCGGGCGATAGTTCCGGCCAGGTACCCGCGATCGCGGGCGAGGGGCCGGGCACCATTGGCAGTATTGGTCAGTTATTATCGACCGGCGTGCGCTACCTGATCAGCCGCCCGCGTACCTCGCGCAACACGCGTGAGACTTCCCGCTCGCTTGAGAATGAAGTGCCGTTTCGTGTTAGCCGCGCGCAATCACTTGCTGAAACGCAGGAGGCGCTGGGCCAGGGTCAGCGCAATTTATAGCGTGTTATCCGGATCAACCACGCTGCAGGATTGCCGCAAAAATGTCACAACCATGCGCGCTAATTTCACCGAACTGTCATACACATTGCATGCGATTCACGCTATGGTAGTAGCATGAATCGCAGCGAGGTTGACTCGAAAATTGAATTCCTATCTCAGGTTGAGACTTCTATGTTTGACGCCAACGATTATATCACCCTGCAAGCCGATGGGTACGCCCTGTGCACCAACCCGATGGCCGATGGCGGGCTTGAGGCGATCATGGTCAATACCCGGCTCGTGGGCGAGGCGCTGCGTAATTTTGAAAGCTCCATCAAGCGCATGGTATTGAGCAAACTATTCTCGCCAAAATTCGGCGAGGTGATTCTCACCGCCACGCGGCTTTCCCATCACGAACGCGCATAATCGAAGGCACGGCGGCGGTTTTTCTCCTAGAAGCCTTGCAATCCCTGAGCTGTGCGCTAAACATGGCGGCATGGAACAGCGTCCACGCTACGAGCAATTTGGCATCAATATCGAAGAGCAAGGCACCACCACCCATGTCTTCAAAAATGGCGTGCTGCTTGGCTCATTCACCATCGAGATCGCGCAGCGGAAATTAAAATTCGATTTTCCGGACAATAAATTTTTCAATTACTTTGCCTATATCGCCTCCGACCGCCCTTCGAACCGGGTGAAATGGGTGAACGAAAATCTCAGTCAGGATTCGATGGATCACCTGCAAGCGGGCGTCGCATTTCTGGGCTTTGCCAAGTTTGAAGAGCTGATGGCACTGGCGATGGATGCCGCCGAAGAAGGGGGAGATGCACCGCATGCGTCCAAGCAAACCCTCATCCACTGAGAATCCGTTTTTGGCCGATCTCGATCAAATGTCGCCGCAGGAGCTGGCGGATTATTTTTATGCGCTGGCCGAAGAAATTATCGCGAGCCCCGAGGAATATAAAATCAAAATGCAGCTGGCGCAGCTCGATATCAGCTCGCTCGACGGGATCGACCTCAACACGGCGGCGGGCCGCAAAAAGCTGGCGAAAATTTTTCGTATGCTGGCCGAGCAGGCCTTGCGTGGCAAAGAGGTATATCTTGCCACCGTCACCGATAAATCCAAGCAAACACGCAGTCGGTAAGGGTTATTTCTTTGCCATCTCGGCGGTGCTATCGAGCAGTTTGGCGATCAAGCGGTTGGTGATGAAATAGATAATCTGGCGCTGCTCACGGCGTGATCCGAGCACACCAATGCTGCGCAAGCGGGCGAGATGCTGGCTTAAGGCCGGTTGGCTGACCTTCACCACCTGGTTAATTTCGGTGACATTTTTTTCTCCACCGAGCAGCAGCGCAATAATTTGCAAGCGATGCGCATTGCCAAGCACCTTAAGCAATTGCGATGATTTTTTCAGTTGAGCAATTTCATGGAACATACGGCCTTCGTTTCTTTTTTTGAACACACCTCAATGCATACGGCGCAATGCATCGTAGCCTGTGACCTATAGCAGGATTGCGCATACGCGCACGGGTTTTACGATTAAATGATTGTAATGCATAAGAATAATCGAATGGTTTGCAACCCGTGATGGTAGTGCGATAGGCCTCAAAGGCAAGATGACCGCCCATTGCGGCACCTATCTGCCGATGGCCTACAACCTTAAGGCTTGAGACATCAATGTCACAACGCCTGAGGATCAGCCGGATTGCCTAGTGCGGGCGCGCGGCTTCGTCCTCGTCCTTGCCACTTTTGAGCACGGCGGCGTCCTCGACCTCGACCCAATCGGTGATGGGTTTTGGCGCATCGACCAGCGCGTGTTTCAGCACTTCATCGACGTGGGCGACCGGAACAATGGTCAGGAGTTTTTTTACATTATCCGGAATTTCTTCGAGGTCTTTCACGTTCTCCTGCGGAATCAGCACGGTGGTAATACCGCCACGCAAGGCCGCAAGCAGCTTCTCTTTCAAGCCGCCAATCGCCAGCACCCGCCCACGCAACGTCACTTCGCCCGTCATCGCCACGGATTTGTTGACGGGAATACCGGTCAGCACCGAGACAATGGTGGTGCACATGGCGATCCCCGCCGAGGGACCGTCCTTGGGTGTGGCGCCCTCGGGGACATGCACGTGGATGTCTTTGGTTTTGAATAAAGTCGGCTTGATGCCGAACTCGAGCGCGCGGCTTTGTACGTAGCTATGGGCCGCTTGCACGGATTCTTTCATCACATCGCCCAGTGTTCCGGTATATTTGATGCCGCCCTTGCCGGGGACGCTGACCGACTCGATGACGAGCAAATCGCCGCCGGTTTCCGTCCAGGCGAGGCCAGTGGTGACGCCGACTTGATCCAGTTTCTCGGCCTCGCCATACGAGGTTTTGCGCACGCCGAGATATTTGCCGAGATTTTTGCGGGTGATGGTAATTTTCTTCTCGCCCTTCATCATGATCTGACGCACGGCTTTGCGGGTCATACGCGAAATTTCACGCTCGAGGTTACGCACCCCGGCCTCGCGCGTGTAATAGCGAATCGCGTCGCGTAGCGCTTCTTCGGAAATGCTAAGATCGTTTTTACTCAGGCCATGGTCTTTCATCACTTTAGGGATGAGATGATCGTGCGCGATATCGACTTTCTCGTCCTCGGTGTAGCCGGAAAGGCGAATCACCTCCATGCGGTCGAGTAGGGGGCGCGGCATGTTGAGCGAGTTGGCGGTGGTGATGAACATGACATCCGACAAATCGTAATCAACCTCGAGGTAGTGATCGTTGAAGTTTTTGTTTTGCTCGGGGTCGAGCACCTCCAGCAATGCGGCGGCCGGGTCACCGCGGAAATCATTCCCCATTTTATCGATCTCATCGAGCAGGATCATCGGGTTCGATGATTTCGATTTTTTCATGCTTTGAATCAGCTTGCCGGGCATCGAGCCAATATAGGTGCGCCGGTGGCCACGGATCTCGGATTCGTCGCGTACACCGCCGAGTGAAATCTTGATGTAGTTGCGCCCGGTGGCTTTGGCGATCGAGCGTGCGAGCGAAGTTTTACCCACACCCGGAGGGCCAACGAGGCACAAAATCGGCCCCTTGATTGATTTGGTGCGTGCCTGCACCGCTAAATATTCCAAAATACGCTCTTTCACCTTCTCAAGGCCACTATGATCGGCATCAAGAATTTTCTCGGCGGCAGGAAGGTCGCGCTTGACCTTGCTTGGCTTCTTCCAGGGCAGCGTCACCATCCAATCAAGGTAGTTGCGGATGACCGACGCCTCGGCCGACATGCTGCTCATGGTGCGCAGTTTTTTTAGCTCCGATTCGCATTTCTCGCGCGCTTCTTTGCTCAGTTTGGTTTTCTTGATTTTTTCCTCAAGCTCGCTAGCTTCGTCGCGCCCTTCGTCGATCTCGCCCAGCTCCTTTTGAATCGCCTTGAGCTGCTCGTTAAGGTAATATTCGCGCTGGGTTTTTTCCATCTGCCGCTTCACCCGGCCACGGATGCGTTTCTCGGTGTTGAGTACGCCAATCTCGGACTCCATCAGCGCGTAAACATGCTCGAGCCGCTCGGCGACGGTGATGATTTCAAGAATCGCCTGTTTGGCCGGAATATCGATCGACATATGCGCGGCGACGGTATCCGCAAGGATGGATGGCGAAGAGATTTTTCCAATAGCGCCAAGGGTTTCTGGCTGAATCTTCTTGTTAAGCTTGATGTATTCCTCGAACTTGCTGATGACCGAGCGGAAGATCGCTTCGGTCTCAATCGGATCGCCGACGGGTTCCGACAAGGCTTCGGTCTCGACTTCATAAAACTGCTCATTCTCGATGAAGCCATTAATTTTGGCGCGCTGTACGCCTTCGACCAGGACTTTCACCGTACCATCCGGCAGGCGTAGCAGTTGCAGCACGGTGGCAATGGTCCCGACACGGTAGAGGTCATCGCGCGTGGGGATGTCCTGTGAGCCGTTTTTCTGGCTGACGAGGAGAATTTTATTGTTGGCCTTCACTACCGACTCAAGCGCCTTGACCGATTTTTCGCGGCCCACAAACAAGGGGACTACCATGCCGGGAAAGACCACAATATCGCGCAGCGGCAATACGGGCAGGTTGATGATTGTGGTGCTGGTCATAAGAAACTCGATTCTCATCGGAAGCGTTAACGGTTCATGAGATATAGTGGCCGTTGTCGCAATGTAAAGCATGCTTGATCGCATAAGGCTATTCTTTCTACTATTCAGTCCACCCGTTGTGGTTTATTCTCATCACCACCATTCACATGACAATACGTCACACGGAAGGATACCTCATGCATCAGAATGCTATGCCACGCCGCGATGGATTCAGCCTGGTCGAGCTGGCGATTGTGCTCGTGATTATCGGTCTATTGGTCGGCGCCGTCATTGGTGGCACGGCGCTGCTCAAGCAATCGCAATTACAAACGGTGATTGCCGATTATAGCAAATACAGCGCCGCGGTCGCGCAGTTTGAAAAGCAATATGGCAGTCTGCCCGGCGATATGATCGATGCCACCAATTTCTGGGGCGACGATAATGCCGCCTGTGCGGATGCGGGGGTGGTCAATGGCACGCCCGGCACCTGCAACGGCAATGGCGATGGGTTGATTGTCACCACGAACGAGCCATTTCGCGCCTGGCAGCATTTGCAGTTGGCCGGCGTGGTGGATGGGGTGTATTCCGGCGTCACGGGTGGCGGTGGCGCGGCCCATGCGGTGCTGGGAACAAACGTGCCGCGTTCGCGTATCACCAACGCGGGGTGGAGCATCTGGAATAACACGAGCGTGGTCGGCAATGCCGATTGGTATGCGAAAGATCTCTCAAATTTATTGATGTTTGGCGCGCCCGTGACCAATGGCTTAACCCAAGGCCCCGTCATCACCCCGCAAGAGGCCTTTCAGATCGATAAGAAAATCGATGATAGCTTGCCCGCCTCGGGCCGCGTGGTGGCTTTGAAAGCAGGCACCAGCACCACTCCTGGCTGCACCACCAGCGCGGTCGATGCGAGTGCTGCTTATGCCTTAAGCTCGAGCGCGACGGCGTGTAATTTGAATATGTCACTGACGACGAAGTGATGGCTGTGCATAGCG
>CAZZCK010000025.1:15017-19493 GCA_964652475.1 uncultured Azospirillum sp. | reverse complement strand
CACCTCATCAACGATATGCGATTGGTGAGCTTCGCGCAGGGGCGCATTGCGGTGAAGCCCATCACCCATCTCAATCCGGATGTGGCGGCGCGCATCAACCGCCGATTGGCGGAGTGGACCGGCGCGCGCTGGAACCTGACCTTCACCAACGACGCCGAGGGCGAGCCGACCATCCGCGAGCAACGCGCCCGCGCGGCAGCACAGCTAAGGGATTATGCCATCGCCCACCCCAAGGTGCAGGCGGTGCTTGAAGCCTTCCCCGATGCGACGGTGATTGATTTTGTAGCAAATAAGCCGTAACCACGCATCGTCATCCCGGCCTTGTGCCGGGATCCCCCGGGGATAGTGCGCGCACTTATTTCATGGAGATCCCGGGACGAGCCCGGGATGACAGCTAAAAGGAGACCTAAAGTGAACATTCAAAAAATGATGAAACAAGCCCAGGAAATGCAAGCCAAGCTGGGCCAAATGCAAGCCCAGATGGAGACCACCGAGTTTGAAGGCGTGAGCGGCGGCGGGGCGGTGAAAGTCACCCTCACCGGCAAGGGCGCGATGACAAAAATTGCGCTTGAACCAAGCCTACTCAACGCCGAAGAAAAAGACATGCTCGAAGACCTCATCATGCTTGCGCACAAGGATGCGAAGGCGAAGGCCGATAGCGCCATGGCAGACGCGATGGGTTCGGTTACGAGCGGCCTCAACCTGCCCGCGGGCATGAAGCTGCCATTTTAGTGAAGGTGCTGGGTTCTGGGTGCTAGGTTCTAGTAAGAATTTAACCTGTGAACTTGGCAACCTACATTCTTCGAGCACCCAGCACCTAGGACCCAGCACCCCCATGACCCCCACCACCATCGACACACTCGTTGCCGAACTGGCCAAGCTGCCGGGGGTTGGCCCGCGTTCGGCGCGGCGCTTAGCGCTCAATTTGCTGCGCCAGCGCGAGCAACGTATTCCGTCGCTCGTCAAGGCGCTGGAGGCTGCACTGGCGCACGTTAAAACCTGCGGCATGTGCGGCGCGCTCGATGAGTGCGACCCGTGCAGCATCTGCGCCGATGAGCGGCGCAATACCGGCGCGATTCTTGTCGTCGAGGATGTGGCGGATGTGTGGGCGATGGAGCGCTCCCGCGCCTTCAAAGGCCGCTACCATGTGCTGAACGGCACGCTTTCCGCGATGGATGGACGCGGGCCGGATAGCTTACGCATCGAGCAGCTTGTTACCCGTGTTGAATCGGGCGGTGCGAGCGAAATCATCCTCGCCCTTTCCGCCACCGTCGCCGGGCAAACCACGGCGCATTATGTCGCCGAACGTTTGGCCGAACTACCCGTGAGCATCACCCGCCTGGCGCAAGGCATCCCCATGGGTGGAGAGCTCGATTACATGGATGACGGCACACTCAGCGCCGCACTTAGCGCGCGGGTGAGCTATTAGGCTTAGGCACGATGAGGCAGCACTCTACCCGCGGGCGGCCATTGCTACGCGGCGCTCGACGGGTGCATCACGGTACAGGCTCATCAGCGGCTCATCGCGCACCACCACGGGCTGGTGGGCAATCGCAAAACCGTTGAAGCGCGTTGCCATCGTACGCCCATACGCGCCCAGCTGGCCGATTTCGAGATAGTCGCCCTCTTTCACATCGGCGGGCAACATAAACGGCCCCTTCATGAAATCGAGCGTATCGCAGGTCGGGCCATAAAAACTGAAGCCTTTTTCATCCGCCGAGCCGCTGCGACCGAGCAGTCGCGCCGGGAAAATAAACTTCGGGATACCCGCATCGAACAGCGCGCCATAGGTGCCGTCGTTCAAGTAAAGGAAATCGCCTTTGCGCGCCTCGACCCGCACCACCACACTGCCCGACTCGGCCACAAGGGCGCGGCCCGGTTCGGCCAGAAGCTGGCAGCCATGGGCCTTGATGATGTCACGCGTGGCATCATGAATGGCGTTGAAATACTGCGTCATATCCGGCGGGGTCATGCCTGGGTAGATGGAGGGGAAACCGCCGCCCACATCAAATGAGTCGATACGCACACCCGATTGCTTGACCACTTGCTTGGCCAGTTTAATGGCAAGCCGGTAGGCGTCGGGATGCATGCACTGGCTGCCGACATGGAAGCACACGCCCGCATGCGCCGCCACCGCGCGCACATCGGCGAGCAATTTCGGGGCTGCGTCGAGGCTCGCGCCAAATTTATCGGTCAGCGCCAGTTCGGCATAGGTGTTGGGAATGGCAATCCGCACATGCAGGCCCAGATCTTCGGCATACTGCGTTTCGACGAGGATTTTGGCGAGTTCCTCGCTGGAATCGAGCGAGAAATGGCGCACGCCATAGCGGGTATACGCCTCGCGGATGGCATGGCGCGATTTCACCGTATGCATGAAATAAAGCTCGGCCTCGGGGAACAGGCCGCGCACCATCGCCACCTCGTGCAGCGAGGCAACGTCGAACTTGCGCACGCCGTTGGCCCATAAATCCTTGAGTACATGCTCGTCGGGATTCGTTTTTACGGCATAAAGCACCTGGCCGCGAAATTTCGACAAAAACACGTCGACCGCGCGTTTCAGCGCGTGCGGACGATACATAACAACGGCTTGTTCAGGCTGTAAATGCTTTACAGCGGAGTCGGGCGATGTGTAGCTTCGCATGTCATAAATCCTCATTGATACGTTAACCAAACGCACCAGCAAACCTTGCGACGGATTTATGACAGCAGTGCCAAGGTCACCTTGCTGGATCGGTTTTGTTAAACCTACCCCTCTAGGGATCTCTACACGCCATGGGATTTGCGGCCGAGTTCAATTATAGATGGTTTTTCGCTTTGTAAAGCAAAAATAATACAACGGAATATTACGCCCACGCGCGAGGGTGCACGCTAGGGTTTCTCGTGACGAAAATGCGACAGGAGGCAGTAAGGAAGGAGTGGTCAGAGTTCCGTGGTCAGTGAAAGCGACAGCGCCTTCACTGGACTTGGGACTCTTAATTCCTTACTCACGACTAACGACTTTTTACTTACTGGACTTTGGACTCTTTTTTTAGTGTGTCAGGTGTCAGGCAAGTGGGTCGTTGAGCAGTTGATTTGCACGGACTAGCACGATGTGCCCTTAAGAAGGCTTTTCGCGCATGACCGGGATTAGCGGTGATGCGACACGTGGCGATCTGAGCGGGAACTGCCCTTTAGACCTAATCGCCACTGATCCCCGCCGCGACCCCATGACGAGGCAGCGACGTTTCTTACCAATGCAAGTTTTTCCTACAATGCTGGAAGAGCAAACAAACAAAAGCTCACCCGACACCTGACTTGAACAGTATAGGCATGAAATGGCCCTACCAGGAAGGGGGGTGAGTGAAAAAAAATGGGCTAAGGGGGATTCAGGGCAGTGAAGAAGATCAGGGGAGTCGAAGGGAACTGGCGCTTCTGTCGAATAACGAATCAACGAACAACGAGCGCCCCTTCCCTGAATACCGAATACTGAATCCTACCTCGGCACCGTTTGTGGCGCGAAGGCGACATGAAGGAGATTGTTTGAATCTAAACAGCTTATTTTTAGCCAATTCTAATGCATTAAACGAGGATAAGTTTTATATACGGTAGCGCATGAGGTTAGGATCACAGTCCATTGAAAATCAATTAAAAGAGTTCATTTTTGTGATTCTTTGCATGGGGAGTTTGGGTGGCCAAGCGCTGGCCCAGACTCCCCCTCTTTCGCCCCCAGCCCTACCCCCCATTCCTGGTTTGCCAGCGCTGCCGGGAACCCAAAGCGGGGCCTTACCACCGCTACCCGCCCTACCCGCCGCGGGCACCGCCAAAGCCACGGGGCTGCCGCCCCTACCGGCGGTGGCCCAAGCGCCGCTACCGGCCCTGGCCCCCCTGCCCGCCGTCAGCACGGCCAAACCGGCGGTGACGAATGGTAAACTGCCCGAACTTGGCAAAATCAGCCCCCCGCCCAATGCGGGGACAGATGCGGCCCCACCCTCGCCCGAACCAGAGGCGGGGTTTAATGCGTCACTCACGAATGCCGCGCCACCACCGCCAACGCTGCCGGCTCTGCCTGGCCTACCCACCCCCACGCTCGATGCAGCGATTGCCCCACCCCCCTTGACTGACCTTGATACGAGCGCCCTGCCTGAGGTCACGGTGGTGCGCACCCCGCCCAAACGCAAAACCTGGCTGACGACCCTGGCGCCCGCCATTATTCCGCCCAAAACCAATTTTAATTACCATCAGCAGCTATTGCCGGAAACGGTCTATCGCACGGAGTATGACCGCGAGAACCAGCATTTGCCGAAGCGGATCACCACCGCCGATTACGAGGCACTGCTGTTTGCCTCGGTCGCGAAGAACGATATCAATGCCACCCGGGCCTTGCTCAATAGCGGCGTTGGGCTTGGCGTTACCAATGCTTATGGCGAAACGCCGCTGGCCTATGCCCGCCGCGCCGGCGCAAACGATGTGGTCGCGCTGCTTGAAGCACGCGGGGCG
>CAZZCK010000025.1:0-14917 GCA_964652475.1 uncultured Azospirillum sp. | reverse complement strand
AGGAGAGTCGAAGGGAACTGGCGCGACAGGAGAGACAGCGCGCGGGGGACGAGAATACCCATGGTGGCGGCGGAGTGCCATTCGCAAACGTCGGAGCCGCCATGGGTAATTATGTCCCCGAGGCTTTCCCCGAATCCCTAATCTCGAATCCCGCTTCTTACGCTGCAGGCTTCTCGTCTTTTTTCTCGGCGGCGTTGACGCTGGTATTGGCTTCGAAATTCAGGCCACCGAAGCGGTTGTTGAACTTCTCCATACGGCCGGTCTGGCGCAGGTTCACGCCACCTACCCATGCGGGGTGGGTTTTGGGGTCCACGTCCAAGGTGAGCACATCGCCTTCTTTGCCCCAGGTCGAGCGCGTTTCAAAACGCGAGCCATCGGTCATCACGACGGTGATGGTGTGGTAGTCGGGGTGAATGTTTGCTTTGGCCATGGTCGTCTCCCTATGCATTGCCGATGGTGCGGCGATGCGTTGATCAGGGGCGGGTTATTAGCGCGGCGCTTGCATGGATGCAAGCGGAATTGACGAATTGGGGAATTGACGAATTGAGGAATTGAAGAACTGATGAATTGGTGAATCTAAAAAAAGGATAAGATTGATTATAAAACAATGTGATATAAATTTCGCAATTCTTCAGTTCCTCAATTCGTCAGTTCCCCCCTCCCTAATGCCCCAGCGGCCCGTTACCCTCGCCAAAGCCGGGGGCGCGCGCGATCGCGGCTTGCACATAGGCATGGGCGCGGGTGACGGAATCCTCGAGGCTGAGCTGTTGGGCCAGGCCCGTCGCGATCGCCGAGGCAAAGGCGCAGCCCGTGCCATGGGTATGGCGGGTGGCGATGCGGGGGGTGGTGAGCGTGAGTAGGTGCTGGGTGCTGGGTGCTGGGTGCTGGATTGCCAGCACGTCCGTCAGCACGTCACCGGTGCCATGGCCGCCTTTGAGCAGCACCGCGCCGCAGCCAAGTTTTAGTAAATCCTCCGCGGCGCGTTTCATGTCGGCGTTATCAATATCGTCGCTACCAATGCTGCGGCCCAGCAACAACTCCGCCTCGGGTAAATTGGGGGTGATGATGGTCGCCCGCGGGATGAGAAGGGATTTCAGCGCATCAAGCGCCGCGGCCTCAAGCAACGGCGCGCCACCTTTGGCGACCATGACGGGATCGACGACGAGGGGTGCCTGGTGCTTGGTGCCTGGTGCTTGGTTGTGACTAGGCACTAGGCACCAGGCACTAGGCACTTCTAGTTGTTGGGCTACCACCGCAATCACCCCCGCCGAATGCAGCATGCCGGTTTTGATGGCATCGGCGCCAATATCGCTCAGGCATAGGGTGATTTGCTGCACGATAAAATCCTCGGGCACCGGGTGAATGCCAAACACGCCGAGCGTATTTTGCGCAGTCAGCGCGGTGATCGCCGTCATGGCGTAGCCACCCAGCGCGCTGACGGTTTTGATATCGCCTTGAATACCCGCACCGCCGCCGGAGTCGGAACCGGCGATGATGAGCACCCGGCCGTTGGGGGGTGAGTGGTGAGCGGTGAGTGGTGGGTGGTGATGCGCCATGAAATAGAGTGTGGCACAGTCTGAAAATTTTGTCATTCCCGCGTTGGCTCCGCCTGTCTGACGAGGCGCGGGCATGAGAAAGCTCAGAGGGTGCTCGCTAGGTTACTTCGCGCGCATAGTGTTGAAAGCTTGGTCCAACGGCGCAAGGTTGAATCGATAGTTCCTGCCACACATTGCCCGTGACATACGGTTCGTCGGCCAGCCAGGCGTCAAGCGCGGCGCGATCGGGAAACTCCACCACCATCACCGAGCCGTTCATTTGGCCTGCTTCGTCGAGTGTGGCGACACCCATCACCATATGCGGCTTGAGGCGATCAACATTGGCCAGATGGGCGGCACGTGCCGCCATCCGCCGCGCGGGGGCAGCATCATCGGTGCCGTCGCGGGCGAGGATGACGAATTGCATTACGCACTCGCCTTGTTTTTGGCAGCAGGGGCAGCCATGATCGCGGCCAACCCCTCCGCCATGCGGGTGATTGCGGCGTGGTCATCGCCTTCGATCATGATGCGTAGGAGCGGCTCGGTGCCTGATGGGCGCACGACGATGCGGCCAGCACTGCCCAGCGTTTTTTCGATGGCAGTAATCTCGGCCTTCACATCCGCCCGTAGCAACGGTGACTCGCCGCCGAATTTCACGTTTTTCAGCACTTGCGGGGTGGGTGTAAACATGGCGCAGGCGCTACTTGCCGGGCGGCCATCCTCAAGCAGGGCGGCGAGCACTTGCAGCGCGGCGATCAGCGCATCCCCGGTCGTCGAATAATCGCCCAAAATCAAATGGCCCGATTGCTCACCGCCGATATTGAGGCCGTGGGCGCGCATGGCCTCCATCACGTAGCGATCGCCCACTTTGGTACGGTGCAGCGCGATATTTTTACTACGCAACCATTGCTCAAGCCCAAGGTTGCTCATGAGCGTTGCGGCAATAGCGCCGCCTTTAAGCTCTCCCCGGCGCGCGGCATGGGTGGCGATCAGCGCCATCAGCTGGTCGCCGTCGATCACGCGGCCACGCTCATCGACCACCACCAGCCGGTCGGCGTCGCCATCGAGCCCGATGCCGAGTTGCGCACCCTCCGCCACCACCCGCGCGGCGAGGGATTCCGGGTGGGTCGAGCCGCACTCGCAGTTGATGTTGGTACCATCGGGCGCGACATGCATGGCGATAACCTCGGCCCCCAGCTCCCATAAAATCACCGGGCCGACCTGATAGCCCGCGCCGTTCGCGCAATCGATGACGATCTTCATGCCATCGAGCCGCAAATGTTTCGGGAAGGTCGATTTGACAAACTCGATATAGCGCCCCGGCGCATCATCCAGCCGTTTGGCGCGGCCGATTTTTTCTGGCGCGGAAAGCATGCCGGCGGGGTCGTCGTCCATGTGCGACTCGATTTCAAGCTCGACCGCATCCGAGAGTTTATACCCATCCGGCCCGAAGAGCTTCAAGCCATTATCCTGATAGGGGTTATGCGAGGCCGAGATCATCACCCCTAAATCCGCGCGCATGGCCTTGGCGAGAAAGGCGACCGCGGGTGTCGGCATGGGGCCAACCAGCAGTACATCCATACCCACGCTGAGGAAACCGGAGGTCAGCGCGTTCTCGATCATATAGCCCGAAAGGCGGGTATCCTTGGCGATCACCACCCGGTGGCGGTGGCCGCCTTGGGTGAAATAATGCCCCGCCGCCATGCCCAGGCGTTGGGCGATGGCCGCCGTCATGGGGAAACGGTTCGCCGTGCCGCGAATGCCGTCCGTGCCGAAATAATTGCGTTTGGTCATGAGGGTCGTTGTTCGTTTCTCGTTATAGAAGTGGTTGTTCGTTGTTCGTAAGGGTGTCGTACACGCTCGCCCTGAAATAAGCCCGTCATCCCGGTTTGCGCTAGCAATACCGGGATCTCCTGCAATATGCCGTACCCTTTTCGTAAAAAGATGCAGCACATTGCAGGAGATCCCGGGACCAGCCCGGGATGACAGGCTAACTTCAACACTTACGCGCGAGTTGCCACAGCTATAGCCACAATCCGCACCCGCCGCAATCAAATGAATGGTTAGATTTGGTGAAGGTGGGTTGGCGTTGCCTCAATTACAATGTATTTTAGGCATAAGGTGTCTTGGAAAAAGCCAAACGTGATGGTTTCAGCGGTGGGCCGTGAGTAGCGCCACGATATTGTCTCATCCCAACTTTTGCCGCGTGGGGTCCCAATCAGAGTGGGCTCAAGCGGCGCATAGTGGCCGCGCATTGCGGTCTGCGTGATGCAAAGGCCGGGTTTCAGCGTCAACACGAGGATGGTGCCCACCGTGGCTGCGGGCGAAATAGACTGACGAAAATCCGCGGTGCTAAAAGCTCCGTTGAGGACGTTGGGGCTACCCTCGTAAAAGGTAAAAAAAGTATTGCCGTTCTTTGTATCCGTCAAGATGGTTTCCAGTCGTTTTTCCAAGACACCCCGTGCTACAGAAAGCTCAAGGCCGTCGACGAAATGAAAGATGTTTGCTTGTGTGGTTGGCATGGTAGCGGCGCTCACAGAAATACTTGAAAGTACAAAGAAGCCTAATACGCCCATACAAAAAAGATTGCGAGATGTAGACCTCATTCGCTGGTTACATCCTCCACCTTCTTGCTACTCGGCAATTTGCTGCGCACGGCTTTGGGGGCAGCGGCTTCAGGGTCGGGGCGGCTGATTTTCTCACCCGCCATCAGTTGCTTGATTTCGTCCCCCGTCAGCGTTTCGTATTCGATCAAGGCCTCGGCGACGGTGTTGAGCTGGTCGCGGTGCTCGGTGAGGATGCGGGTGGCCGTGGCATGCGCTTCGTTGACCAGGCGCTTGATTTCCGAGTCCGACTTCGCGGCGGATTCCTGCGAGCGCAGAATATTATGCCCGGAATCCGAAGTCGGGCCATAAAGCACCGGGCCAAGATCATCGCTCAAACCCCAATGGTTGACCATGGCACTGGCCAGGCGCGTTGCACCTTCGATGTCAGCACTGGCGCCACTTGACACACGGTCATAACCGAACACCAATTCCTCAGCAACGCGCCCACCCATCATCATGGCAAGCTTAGCGATCATTTTATCACGATAAAAAGAGATGCGGTCGGATTCAGGCAAACTCTGCACCATACCGAGCGCCCGACCACGCGGAATGATGGTGGCTTTGTGGATGGGATCCGACGCCGGGAAATGCATGGCGACCACAGCGTGGCCGGCCTCGTGATAGGCGGTCATGCGTTTCTCTTCGTCGCTCATCACCATCGATTTACGTTCGACCCCCATCATCACCTTATCCTTCGCGGCCTCAAGGTCACGCATGGTGACCACGTTTTTATTCTGCCGGGCAGCGAGCAATGCCGCTTCGTTGACGAGATTCGCTAAATCCGCGCCCGAGAAACCGGGCGTGCCGCGGGCGATAATGCGCGCATCCACATCCGGCCCCATCGGCACTTTTTTCAAATGCACGCCGAGGATTTTGGTGCGGCCCTCAATATCGGGATTGGGGACGGTGATCTGGCGATCGAAACGGCCTGGGCGCAATAAGGCGGCGTCGAGTACATCCGGCCGGTTGGTGGCGGCGATGAGGATGACCGATTCGTTGGCCTCAAACCCATCCATCTCGACCAGCAACTGGTTGAGCGTTTGCTCGCGTTCGTCGTTGCCGCCACCAATGCCGGTACCGCGCTGACGACCCACGGCGTCGATCTCGTCGATGAAAATAATGCAGGGCGAATTTTTTTTGCCCTGCTCGAACATATCGCGCACGCGGGAGGCCCCGACGCCCACAAACATCTCGACGAAATCCGAACCAGAGATGCTGAAAAATGGCACCCCGGCCTCGCCCGCAATGGCGCGCGCGAGCAGGGTTTTCCCGGTGCCTGGCGGGCCAACGAGCAAGCAGCCACGCGGGATTTTACCGCCGAGTTTTTGGAACTTCGCGGGGTTTTTCAAAAACTCGACAATCTCTTCCAATTCCTCTTTCGCTTCGTCGATACCCGCCACATCCGCGAACATTTTTTTCTCGGTATTCTCGTTGAGCAGCTTCGCGCGGGATTTGCCAAAGCCCATGGCCCCGCCGCCACCGCCGCCACCCTTGCCTTGCATCTGGCGCATGAAGAAAATATAGACGCCAATCAGCACCAGAAACGGCAACCATGACGAGAGAAACACGCCCCAAAACGAGTTCATGCCGGAATTGCCGGATGCCGCAGCGATTTTGACATTGTGCGCGCGCAAGGTTTCAATGAGCCGCGTATCATAAACGGCTTGCAGCGAGAACGGTTCGCCGCTGGTCAGCTGGCCTTGAATTTTAGTGCCCGATTCCGCACTCTCGCGGATGACGACGGCGCGCACCTGGCCGCTTTCGACCTTATCCAGAAAATCGGAATAAGCGAGGCGCTGGCCATCGCTGGCTGAGGAAGCACCAGCCATATCGCCGCCACCAAATTTGCTGGCAACGAGGATGATCGCCACCATGACCATGATCCAGATCAGGACGTTTTTTGAAAGTGGGGGCATCGAGTTATGTCTCCAGTTATGAGTCGCGAGTCGTTAGTCGTCAGTCGTGAGCGTAAGATCTGAGATGGGGGCAACGACTGAAAACTGAAGGCTGGCAAGTAGTAACCACCAAAACGCCTTGGCGGCAAGTATTTCTGGTGGTGGTGCCCCCATATAGGTGCGTTATGCATAAGCGCCAGTGGCCGCGGCATAAATTTTCAATCGCGCTGCTCGGGGCGGATGGTCGCACCGCCCGTCTTCCAGCGAATGAGGCAATGGCCCAAGGTGCGTTTGCCGCTGGGCTCATCGAGCAAGGCAGCCGCCAGGCGTAGCGTTTCATGGCGGCGCGGGCGGTGGGGCTTGCCACCGATGCGGCGCACGAGGTTCGCCAGCATGAGGCTGCGCAGTTCAGGAACGAGCATTTTCCATTCCGCAAGGTCGAGCATTGCGGTGGTGTCGCCGAATGTGACGCAGCGCGGCATGGCCATAGCGAGCGCGTTCTCGCGCGCGCTATGGCTGGCTTGGCGCGCGGCGAGTGCCACCTGCAACGCGGCCTTGAAGGCAGGGTCGGTGGCGAGTTGCGAACGCACGCGGGTACGGGCAAAGCGCGGGTCGCAGTTGGTGGGATCCTCGACCCATGCCACATCGCGCGCGCGCAGAAACGCAACCAGTGCCGCTTTGCTGACCTCGAGCAAGGGGCGGATCAACGCAACGCCGCGATAGTCGCGCTGCGCCGGCATTCCGGCCTCGCCCGCGCTGCGTTCGTGATCGAGCATAAGGGTTGGATTGCCGCGCAGATGGGCGAGCGCGACGGTCTCGAGTTGATCGTCCAGATGATGGCCCAGCAGGCAGTGCGTGATGCCATGGGCGCGGCAAAAATCCACAAGCGCATCGTAGCGCCACTGGCGGGCCGCCTGCATGAGGTTGTTACCCGCCGGGCGATGCGTAGGGGTAAGGATATGGTGGGCGATGCCGCGGGCCTTCATCCACCCGGCGACGGTGGCGGCTTCGTCCGCAGACTCCGCGCGCAGGCCATGATCAACGGTGAGGGTGACGATGGATGCGCCATGGGCACGCGCCCAATCCGCAGCCAGCAGGGTCAGGGCCATACTATCCGCCCCGCCGGAAAGGGCGATAGCGAAGGGAGTCTCCAAGGCAGTATCCAGTCGCCAGTCGCCAGTCTTCAGTGAGGAGGAAGTCGTGAGTGAAGGGAAAAAATGTCGCTGTAAGGCGGTGGCAAAATACTCCGTCAGGTTACGTTCTTCGCTGACGACTGGCGATCCACCTTCGCCAAGGCTTCGGTGGACAGGCTCACGACTGGAGACTGCTTCCCTCACTTGCATTGTAAGCCGGTCGCGGCCTCTTTGGCTTTGGCGGCGGTGCGAGCAGCGGTTTCGCTATATTTGGTGGTGATTTGCGCAAGCACAATACAGGCTTCGGCCTTGCGTTTGATTTGGGCAAGCGAAAGGGCCAGCTTGTAAAGATTATCCGGCGCTTTCTGGCCTTGGGTATTGACCTCAAAGCCTTTGCGGAAGCTTTCTGCCGAGCGGGTAAAATCGCTGCGTGCGTATTGGCTTTCACCCAGCCAATAGAAGGCATTGGCGGTGAGCGGGTCGGCCGGATATTTTTTCACGAACCCATCGAAACTCGCCGCCGCTTCGCTGAATTTTTTCTCGTTGAGCAGCTTGAAGGCATAGGAATAATGGGCGTTAGCATTGGGGAAATCATTGCCGGTGAGGGCGGGTTTTTCCTTGGCCGGCGCGGCTGATGCTGGGGCGCTCGCCGGTTTTTTTGCTTCGACTGGCTCACTGGCACCCGCGGCAACATTGGCGGTGGCCGGCTCGTTCAGTAGCGCCGGGTCGGCCAGTGGGCCGGGTGTAGGCACAGCGGGCGCAGCGTCAAGCGAGGCCTGGCGTTGCTCGAGCGCGCGGAAGCGAAAATCGCTATCGTCGCTGAGTTTTTTCAGCTCCGTCGCTAGCTGCCGGTTTTGAAACTGCGACTGCTCGATCAGCCCACGAATCTGGCGAATTTCCTCGTCGATCTGGGCGATCCTCACTTGCAGTTGGCCGGTATTGGTGGGGGCGCTGCGCGTGGTGGTTTCGTCGCCACTCGTGGTGCTACCGTTACGATAGACCTGCTTTTGCACGAAATTCACGTCGCGCTCGAGCCGCTCGAGGCGCTCGGCAAGCGCGCTTGTATCTTCCTGCGCACGCGCGTTCGTGCCAAGCAAGGTAACGGCGATCATCAGCAAAACAAGGCGTCGCATACTCTCTCCATGGTCATGGATTCTCGCTAGCAAGTTCTCGCCCATCCTTCAAGTATTACCCGACAAACGCACCACCAGCGGGCCACAAAAAAGCCCGCCAGTTACCTGACGGGCTTTTCGATATCATGCATCGTGAGCTGGGCGAACCAGCCATGAGCCAGCGAAGCTGCGCGCAGCGATCGTCAGTAGACGATCTCGCGGAGCATCAACGAACTAGTTCGCGATCACCGTCACTGCACGGCGGTTCTGGCTCCATGCGCCTTCGTCGTTACCGGTTACCGATGGGCGCTCTTTGCCATACGAGATGGTCGAGATGCGGCTCGCGGCAACGCCTTGGCTAACGAGGTAGCTTTTGGCGGCAGTGGCGCGGCGCTCACCTAGCGCGATGTTGTATTCGCGGGTGCCGCGCTCATCGGCATGGCCTTCGAGCACGATGTTCACGTCGCCATGCGCGGCAAGCCATGCAGCCTGACGGTCAAGCGCCGCTTGGCCTTCGGAATCCACCACCGAGCTATCGGTCGCGAAGAAAATACGGTCGGTGATGTTGCTGCCATCGGTCGCCTGGCCGAGCACGCCCGTACCCGAGCCGGTGCCGTTAGCGCCAACGCCGCCCGCAGCGGACTCATCGGTCGAGCCGGATTCGCACGCCGACAACAGTAAAAGGGAGGCAGCAATGGCCAATACGGTATGTTTCATAGTAATCTCCTGAGGGGTAATATTTTTCTACTGGTTAACCCAGCAGTTGCCCGCGCTGTATCGCATATCCGTGTCGATTTGACAAGTGGGCCCACGCCGCAATTCTCGACGTGATCACAAAACCACGCGACTGTGGCAAGATTGCTACAGAGGAAGGAAATGATGGGGTGGGCTGGGGATTCGGGATTCGGGATTCAGGGCAGGAAAGAGATACGCCCAGAGCGCGGGGGACGCGAATACCCATGGGTGCGGCTAGGTGCCATGGGTTATTATGTCCCCGCTACAGCACAAACCCTACATCGGCAAAAGCGGTGACCAGGCGGGGTCGGAAGCCTCGATCGGGGTTGGCACCAGGCGCAAATTACGCCCCGTCACATCCACCGAATACAGCCGCGAGCGATTGCCGCCTGCCCCACCGGGCGTTTCGCGGCCAAAAATAATCACCCGGCCATTGGGTGCCCAGCTTGGCCCCTCATCGAGGTAGCTTTGCGTGAGCAGCCGCTCGCCCGAGCCATCGGCTTTCATGACGCCGATGTAAAACTGCCCACCGGATTGCTTGGTGAAGGCGATGAGATCGCCGCGCGGCGACCAGACCGGCGTGGAGTAATTGCCCGAGCCAAAGCTGATGCGCTGAATATTACCGCCGTTCGCATCCATCGTGTAAATTTGCTGGCTGCCACCGCGGTCGGAGTTAAAGACAATGGCATGGCCATCGGGCGCGTAGGACGGCGAGGTATCGATCGCGCCCGAGGATTGCGTGAGGCGGCGCAAATTTCGGCTGCGCAGATCCATTTCATAAATGCTAGTCACCCCACCTTGCGCAATCGACATCAGCATGCGCGAGCCATCGAAATTAAAGCGTGGCGCGAACGAAATGCCGTTGAAGCGGCCCAGTGATTCTTCGCGGCCCGTCTGCAAATCGCGCAGGAATACACGCGGCTGCGCGCCGGAATACGACATGTAGAGAATTTCCTGGGTGTTGGGCGAAAAGCGGGGGGTGAGAACCAGCGCATTGCCATCGGTGAGGTATTTATGGTTGGCACCGTCTTGGTCCATGATCGCCAGGCGCTTGATTTTTTTCTTCGCCGGGCCGGACTCCGCGACATAGACAATGCGGGTATCGAAATAGCCCTGCTCGCCGGTCATGCGTTTATAGATCTCATCGGAAATGAGATGGCTAACGCGCCGCCAGTTACGCGCAAACGTGTTGTATTCCTTGCCGGCGATTTGCTGCTGGCCGAGCGGGTCCCACAGCCGAAAGCTGATGCGCACCTTATCACCACCCGTTGGGGTAACCGTGCCGGTGACGAGCACCGTCGCGTTGATCTGCCGCCAATCGGGATAGTTGGGCACCGCGTCGCCATTGGTGATTTGCTCGATGAAGGCCTGCGCATTGATGGGTTTGAAGAGGCCCGAGCGCTCGAGATCGGCGGCGATCACGCCGCTGATTTGGTCGCCGGTGGCCTCGCCACTCCCACCGCCGGTGAAGCGGGTGACCGCAATCGGCTGCGGCTCGATATTGCCTTTGGTGATGTCGATCACGAGCTCGGCACGCGCCGCACTGCCAAGAAGACCGACGATCACGAGGGCAAAAAGCGGGAAAAAACGCATGAGCAGCATCCCTATCAAAAGAAGTTTCACCACGCATAGCGTGCGGGGAATAAAATTTCTAGGGGGGATTTGAGGATGAGGGCTTGCACGCGTCGCACGGCGATTTACTTTGCTGGAAAGCGGGGAAGGACCCGTCCAGCCAACGCTGTGGCGAGCTTCGGCGGACACTCATCTAGCAACAAGCGCGAGTAAACCCGTCCAGCCTTCGCTCTCACGAGCTTCGGCGGACACTCCATTTCGCAAGGTATAGCGAGGCATGGCACTGATTCGCCCGTGCTTCGCTCTTAAAGAGCTACGCAGGGCACTCCTTCGCCTAAGATCGCCTTCAGGTGGCTGCGCCACCCGAAGCCGAAGGCGAAGGGTGGAGGCCGAGCCCAGAATCGAACTGGGGCATATCGGTTTTGCAAACCGATGCATTACCACTTTGCTACTCGGCCGCGATGGTAGGACGGCGTCTCTAGCGCGAATGCGCGGGATGGTCAAGCCCAGCAGCAAAGCAGTACAAAAGGGACACAATGATTATTGTGTCCCTTTTGTATTTCCCTGCTGTATTACACTGCCAGCTTCACTCGCGTTTGTTTGGGCAAGCTTGAGCGCAGCATCCAGGCGGCTTTGTCATGCACGCCGATGCGTTGGGTGAGCAAATCCACGGTGGAGTCATCGCCCGCTTTTTCGGCCGCAGCGAAGGCTTTTTTGATGGAGGCGAGCACGGTGGTGTTGCCGTCGTACAGATCTTTCACCATCTGGTCGGCATCGAAATCGCCATTGCCGTCGCTGATTTTGCTAAGCTTGCTGAATTCGCCATAGCTGCCCGGCGCTTTTTCACCCAGCGCGCGGATACGCTCGGCAATCAGATCGACCGCCAGAAACAGCTCACTATACTGCGTCATGAACAGCGCATGTAAGCCCGGGAACTGCGGCCCCTCGACATTCCAGTGGTAGTTCTGGGTTTTGACCATGAGGCCATAGGTATCGGCCAGCACGCGTTTCAGGGACTCGGTGACGGGTTTATTGCTCATGGTAGTCTCCTTGGTTGAACCAGCACTATAGCGCATAGTTATAAATTTTCTATGTGGTTTGTGGTGAAATATCGGTCAGGTGGTCGGCAAATCAATCAGCACCAGTTCACTGGCCGTGGTGGCGGTGAGCGCAAGCGTGGCTACATCCGAGATCGCCACGCCATCGCCCGCGCGCAGGGTTTGCCCGTCGATCACCACTTCGCCGGTGGAAACCAGCAGATAGGCCGCACCGCTGAGTTTTTGCTGCCAGGTTTGACCCGCTTTGAGAACGCCACCCCAAATGCGGGCGTCGGAATCAATCCATAGCGCGCCTTTCTCAGCATCGCCCGTTTGGCCGCTGGCGAGTAGATGCAGCGCGCCGTCGACTTTGGGGAATTGTTTCGCCTCCCACCGCGGGGGCGTGCCTTTGGCGCGTGACTGAATCCAGATTTGGTAGAGGCGCGTATCCACCTTTTCCTCATTCCATTCCGAATGGGTGATGCCCGAACCGGCACTCATTACTTGAATGTCACCCGCCGCGGTTTTGCCTTTGTTGCCAAGCGAATCCTCGTGGGTGATCGCGCCTTCGCGCACATAGGTGATGATTTCCATATCGCGGTGCGGGTGCGGCGCAAAGCCGCCACCGGCCTTCACGATATCATCATTAATCACGCGCAGCGGACCAAGCCCCATGCGATCAGGGTTATGGTAATTGGCGAAGGAGAAATGGTAATGCGCGTCGAGCCAGTCGATGTTCATTGTGCCCAAATCGGCATAGCGTTGAATGTCTAACATAACGTCTCTTTATCCACGCCGCGTGGTGCGGCGGATAGGAGGATTACATAGTGCGCCCAAAAGAAATTTCCAGGCCCCTACGCCGCCTTCTTCGCCGCGGCAGCACCCGCGTTGATCGCCTGGTCGAGGTCGGCGATGATGTCCTCGACATCCTCAATCCCGATTGAGACGCGAATCGCCTCGGGCAGCACGCCGACGGATTTTTTATGCGCATCCGTCAGCTGGCTATGGGTGGTCGAGGATGGATGAATGACGAGCGAACGCGTGTCGCCAATGTTCGCCAGCATCGAGAAAAGTTTGAGCTGCTCGACCGTGGTTTTCGCGGCATCAAAGCCGCCCTTCACGCCGAAGGTGAAGACCGCCCCGGCCCCTTTGGGCAAATATTTTTTGGCAAGCGCATTGTATTTATTGTCGGGTAAGCCAGCATAATTCACCCACGACACTTCGGGGTTTTTGCTAAGCCATTCCGCCACTTTTTGCGCGTTGAGCACATGGCGCTCCATGCGGATGCCGAGCGTTTCAATGCCGTTCAAGGTGAGGAAGGAATGAAAGGGCGATTGCGTTGGCCCTAGCGCGCGTAGGCCAATCGCGTGGTTATGCACGGCGAGCGCCATGCTGCCAAATTGCTCGGCGAAGTTGATGCCGTTATAGCTCGGGTGTGGGGCGGCAAGCTCGGGGTATTTCGCGGCGTGTTTTTTCCAATCGAAATTACCGCCATCGATAATCGCGCCGCCAAGCGCGGTGCAATTGCCGTTCAAGAATTTGGTGGTGGAATGCACAATAATATTCGCCCCCCACTCGATCGGGCGGCATAAATAGGGCGAGGCCATGGTGTTATCGACCACCAGTGGAATGCCAGCCTCAGCCGCGATTTTCGCCAGTGGCTCCATATCCGAAATCACACCGCCGGGGTTGGCGAGCGACTCGATGAAGATCAATTTCGTTTTGGGGCCAATCGCGGCTTTCACGGCCGTTAGATCATCCATATCTACAAAATCGGCGTGCCAGCCAAAGCTCATCGGGAAGGTGTTTTGAAACTGATCCGTCGTGCCGCCATAAAGGCGTTTCGATGCCACAAAGCGCTCGCCGGGCTGCACGAGGGCTTGAAACACCAGCAATTGCGCGGCATGGCCCGAGGCGGTGACGGTGGCCCCGACCCCGCCTTCAAGCGCGGCCAAGCGGCCTTCGAGCACCGAGTTGGTGGGGTTGGTGAGGCGCGAATAGACATTGCCGAATTTTTTGAGCGCGAATTTATCGGCGGCGTCCTCGGCATCGTCGAACACATAAGCGCTGGTCTGATAAATCGGCACCTGGCGGCTGCCCATCGCGGTATCCGGGTCATACCCGGCATGGATGGCCTTGGTGTCAAACTTTGCGTTCTCATGCGTCATGCGCAGCTCCTGATGATGGGTCGGTGATCCTCTATTCCCCATCAGCCTTAGCAGCCTCGATCGGTGCGGTCAAAGTGAACTCGCGTCTTGACCTCAGCGATGTGCGACCCGGCGAAGTGCGTGGCTAACCGCTTATGCGTAGGTGGCTACCACATCCTCTAACCGTGGCCGTTCGCGATCCGGCGTTTCGGCGGTTTTGGTGCCAAGATACATGAAGCCAGCGATGCGGGCAGAACCCTCACCATCCACCTTCGCTAAAGCTTCGGTGGACAGGCTGCGGCTAGGCTCACTACGTTCGCCAAGCCTCGTTGCCTCTCCCGCAGGAGAGGCTTGAAGCAATGCCGCCAATATCGCATCATCATACGCCACCCATTCGGTCAGCCATTTGGCGCCAAACCCAAGCGCATGCGCAGCGTGGAGAATGTTCAGGCACACCGCACCGGCGGAGAGTTGCTGCTCCCAGAGAGGTTTGGCATCCGCCACCGGGGTTGAAATCACCGCGAGGCACAAAGGCGCGCGGGCGAAACGCTGGCGTTCGGCCGCGATCAGTTTTTCCTCGGCACCCGGGTTCGCACGCGCAAAAATAGCGGCGGCGAGCGCGCCCAGTTTTTGTTGCCCGGCTTCGCGCAGCACCACAATGCGCCAGGGGCATAGCTTGCCATGATCCGGCACACGGGTAGCAACGCGCAGGATGGTTGCAAGCTGCTCATCATCCGGCGCGGGGGCGGTCAGATCACGCACGCTGGTCGAGCGGCGGGTGAGCAGGGAGGTGAGCGCATCGTTCATGCGATGGGTGTAGACCGTTTTACTGTATTTGTCACGGGCCGGCGCGCACGCGTTCTCATTTTGGTTACAACTTCGTGCCAATTACGCCAGATAAAAAACCGCGCTTGAAGTTGCCCCCAAGCGCGGTTCGTTTTTAGTCGTCTTGTCCGCTGACGGGTGGGCACGTACGCCTCAGCCCGCAACGCGTATGCGTGGCAAAATCAACCGGCGCTCAAGGATGAGGCAATGCACCAATCCCCCAGCAACCCATGACTTCGCCGCGTGACTACGCAGCAAGCTTCAAGTTGCCAGCCGAGGTTTTACCCTTATCGGTGACGAGCTCGTAGCTCACTTTTTGG
>CAZZCK010000024.1:18446-19986 GCA_964652475.1 uncultured Azospirillum sp. | reverse complement strand
GCGAGACCTTCGAGAAGCAATACCTCGCCGCGCAAATCAACCGCTTTGGTGGCAACATCTCCAAAACCAGCAATTTCGTCGGCATGGAGCGTTCGGCGCTGCACCGTAAGCTCAAAATGCTCGGTATTGGTAATGATGAAAAGGCGGTAGCTTAGGCAGTTTATTGCTATCGGCGGTATCAAATTTGAAGCACGCATTGGAGTCAATGCGGGGCAAACGCCAACTGTTCCAACTCTATACCCTGTGGGGATAGGCAAATGAGGATGAATATTTTGGAGGTGGAAAAATCTTTGAAAGAACGTCTACTTTATTGGGTTATAGATAGCGTTGTTTCGGATGTGGTACATGGAGTTGTTGCAGGAGCTGAGCCTGATTGGCACCTAAAGGACTTTTTTAAACCCGGCGGCAGCACGCGCGGTGATCCATCGTTCGAAATTGATCACATTCCCGAAGCAGATGAAAATGGTCGACTTAAAGTCTATGCCAGCGATGAGTTCAGTGGCATCGGGCTTGAGAATGGTGAGTATAGTGCAGAAGAATTTTTTGATGTTTTTGTAAAATTACTTGTTGATTACGGCAAATTTTATCCAGATGAGCAATATGCGGTCGACAAGATAATGTCATATATTCCCCGGTGGAGAGAGAACCTATGCTAGCCAGGCTAAGTTCTGTATAATCAAGAATCGGTTAATCCTCATATTTTATAGATTTATAGCAGTTTTTCTTTGCTATGTCATGCATCCGTTGCACACACCACGCGCGCGCTCCCACCCAAGCGACACCCATCATTACCCTTTCGTGGCGCGTGTAATTGCCCTATACCCGCGCTATGACCCACCACCCACGCATTGCCGCCTTGATTGTCGCCGCCGGTACCGGTAGCCGCGCCGGTGGTGATCTGCCCAAGCAATATCAGCGGGTCGCGGGGGTGCCGATGTTGGCATATGCCATGCGCGCGTTGATCGCGCACCCGGCCATTGCGGCGCTGCAGGTGGTCATCCATGCCGAGCATCCGCAGCATTATGCAGCGGTGATAGAAGGAGTGGCGAGAGTCCAGAGTCCAGAGTTCAGTGAGAAAGATGCCGCAGGGGCGTCGCGTTTGCTTAGTATCCAACAACGAACAACGAACAACGAACAACAAATAACGTGCAGCCTCCTTCCCCCCGTCATTGGTGGTGCGACGCGTGCCGAATCCGTCGCCGCCGGGCTTGCCGCACTCGCCGAACATGCCCCGCATTACGTGCTGATTCACGATGCGGCGCGGCCTTTTTTGAGCCACACGATGATCGACACGCTGATTGCGGCGCTCGACCCCGAGCATGGGGTAGTGCCGGCCCTTGCCGTCGCCGATACGCTGCGTCGCGTTGAGGGCGATGCGTGGCACGAGGTGCCGCGCGATGGCCTGATGCGCATGCAAACACCGCAGGGGTTTCCATTCGCGACGCTGAAAGAAGTCGTGAGTAAAGAAGTGGCCAGTAAGGAAGAAGAGTCGAGCGTCGAGAGTCGAGAGTCGAATGAAAAGGGCGAATACCCAGCACCT
>CAZZCK010000024.1:16167-18346 GCA_964652475.1 uncultured Azospirillum sp. | reverse complement strand
GCGGATGTGGTGCTGCATGCCATTGTCGATGCGCTGCTCGGCGCGATTGCGGCGGGTGATATTGGTAGTTTTTTTCCACCGACCGACGCGAAATGGAAGGGTGCAAACTCGGCGATTTTCGTTGAAGAAGCCCGCGCACAAGTCGCCGCCCGCGGCGGTGTGATTTCCCATCTCGATATCACCATCATTGGCGAACAGCCGAAAATTTCACCGCACCGCGAGGCCATGCGCGCCGCAATTGCGGCCATGCTCCACCTGCCGCTGTCGCAGGTCAGCGTGAAGGCTACTACCACCGAGAAGCTTGGCTTCACTGGCCGTGGCGAAGGTATTGCCTGCCAGGCAGTCGCGACCGTCATGCTACCGATGGAGTCCAGATGAAACGCCACTCATTATCGACGATGTACGGTGTCGGCCTGGTGCGCCTCGCGCCGGGCACTTGCGGGTCGCTCGTCGCCGCACTGATGGCCTATGCCATCTTGCTCGCACCCGGCGGCTATTGGTGGCTCACGGCGGGCACCGCGCTGATGCTAATCCTTGGCACCGCCCATGCCAGCCGCTTCATGCGCGACCGCAACACCACGCACGACCCGCGCGAAATTGTCATCGACGAACTGGTTGGCCAATGGCTGACCTATCTGGTCTGGTTTGCGTGGCTAGCGGCGATTGCCGGTAATGCCCTAAGCGCCGAGCGCTTGCTCAACGAGCTTGCCACTTCGCCGCTCTATCTCGCGCTTGGCTTTGCGCTCTTTCGCCTGTTCGATATTGTCAAGCCCTGGCCCATCAGCTGGGCGGACCGCCGCCTCAAAGGCGGGTTTGGCGTGATGTTCGACGATGTGCTGGCGGGCCTTGCGGCGGGCACATTTCTCTATGTCGCGTATTTATTTTCACCGCTCATCACGGGCCAGCTCGAGGTCAATCCGTGAAGGCATTCACCCCGTCGCATGACGGGGTCCGCGCACTCATGCTAAAAGACAAGTGCACGGATGCCGTCATGAAGACGGCATGACAGAACGGAGAAATGACTATAAATGCTAAACCCTCAATCGTGAAAGCACCGATGTTCTCACCCGAATTACTCCATACCGCTGAAAATTTGCTGCAGCATTTGCGCAGCAAAAACCTGACATTGACCACTGCGGAATCCTGCACCGGTGGCTTACTCAGCGCGCTACTGACCGAAATTCCCGGTAGCTCGGATGTGTTCACCTACGGCTACATCACCTATGCGAATGCTGCAAAAATTTCCATGCTTGGCGTCGATGCATCGCTGATTGAAACCCATGGTGCAGTGAGTGAAGCGGTCGCCATGGCGATGGCTGAGGGTGCACTCACGGCATCCGGTGCTGGCATCAGCATCGCCATCACCGGCATTGCCGGGCCGGGCGGGGCGACGGCATCAAAGCCCGTCGGTTTGGTGCATATCGCATCGGCGCGGCGCGGTGAATCAACGCAGCATCGGGTGCATCAGTGCAGCGGCGATCGCAGTGAAGTTCGCCTACAAGCGCTGATGGCGGCGATGGAGTTGGTGAGTGCAGTGGGGAGCTAGTAGCGATTCCAGCCAAGCCCGGCTTGTTGATACTGGCTTCTTAGCTCAAAAGTCATCGAAGGATTCTCTTGGGCTGTTTTTGCAATATAGGGCAAGAGTAGCGTATCAAGGATAGGATGTTTTTCTTTAGGAAGCGTTCTAAGAATATCATGCCGTGACTTCGCTTGAGGCAAAATATCGGCAATCAGTTTTAAGTCTGACAGAAGCATCGCATCGAATTTCACAATTTTATTAGGGGGACTTTCGTACGGTTCTTTATTTTCTTTCACTAGACGAATATGCGCTTTTAGATCATTTTTTAATGCAATGATCGCTAGGTAATCAATAATCGCGCGGTAGTCTTCCTTGTATTTGTATTCCCTATGCACATAGGGCAGCGTCGGCGCAGTAAGCCTGTAAACTGCTGCCGGGTTAGTAATAGTTTGCGATGGCGAGGTCTCTTCCATCCAACTACCCCTACCTGCTTATGATGACAGTTTGATGACAGCCGTCAGGCTTTCTTCTTCGCCAGCTTTTCTGCCGTTTTTTTCTCACGGAAAAATTTCGCGCCACCCGCATGGGCAGTTTGAGTGCCGCGCGCAATGGCGAGCGCATCGGGTGCGACATCCGCGGTAATGACCGAACCGGCCGCGA
>CAZZCK010000024.1:0-16067 GCA_964652475.1 uncultured Azospirillum sp. | reverse complement strand
AAATTGCCGATGCGCACCTCCGCCCCGAGTGTAGTGCCGGGCCTGAGCCGCGCGAAGGGGCCAACGGTGGTGCTCGCGCCAATCACTGCCCCTTCGATATGCGAAAACGCCTTGATATGCGCGCCGCTTTCGATGGTGACGCCGCGCCCGAAAAACACGTTCGGTTCGATGATGACGTCGTTCGCGATCAGCGTGTCGGCGGCGAAATGAACGCTATCGGGGTCGATCAAGGTCACACCCGCATCCATAAATTTTTGTCGGGCACGGTATTGGAAAATGGCTTCCGCCTGCGCCAGTTCGCCGCGCGCATTGACCCCGAGCACCTCATCCGCATCGCCCTCGACCGCAAGCGCCGTGTAGCCCGCCGCACGCGCAAGCGCCACAATATCGGTCAGGTAGTATTCCTTCTTTGCGTTATCGTTTTTCACCTGCGCAAGCAGCTTCCACGCGATGCTAGCACGAATCGCCATCACGCCCGAATTGCATAATTCAATCGCGAGTTCCTCGTCGCTTGCATCCTTAGCTTCGACAATTTTTTCGAGCGTGCCGTCCTCGGCAAGCACCAGGCGGCCATAGGCCCCGGCCTCATCGGGAATAAACCCGAGCACCGCGACTGCGCATTTGGGGTCATCATCCATCACCGCGATCAATCGCTGCAAGGTGGCGGTGGTGATGAGCGGCGTGTCGCCGTAAAGCACCAGCAACACCCCCTCAAGTTCGCCAAGCACGGGCTTAGCGGCGAGCACCGCATGGGCCGTGCCGTGCTGCTCGCGCTGAATCGCCACATCGACCTCGCCCGCCATATCACGCGCCACATCGACCACCGCCTCCATGCCCGGGGCGACGACCATGGCGATGGGTGCGGCACCAACCTCGAGCACGCGGGCGACCACATGGCCGACCATGGGCAAGCGCGCGACCTCGTGCAGCACCTTGGGCAGGGTGGATTTCATGCGCGTGCCTTTGCCCGCTGCCAAAATAACCGCGGCGATTGGGGTGGGTTGCTGTGCCATCGAAAACCTCGTGAATGTTGGCGCAAAGAGTGCTACGGTCGGGCGATAGAGTCAAGGAGAGCGTATGTTGGAAGCGGTGCTCGCGATTGTCGGTGGCGTGCTGTGTGTGGTCATTTTCATGCTATGGCGTGGCAAAGGAAACGCCGATAAAATGGCGCGTGACGCCCTCATCGCCCGTTCAGCGGCGGAGGCAACGTTGGCTGAAGTGCAGCGCGAACTGGGCGAAACGGACGAGCAATTGGCGGCCACACTCACCGAACGCGAAGCCATGCGCGATACTCTCGCCGCCAGCGAAAAAAACGCGGCTTTAGCGCAGCAAAAACTCGAGGTGATGGA
This sequence comes from uncultured Azospirillum sp., assembly GCA_964652475.1. Lineage (GTDB taxonomy): Bacteria > Pseudomonadota > Alphaproteobacteria > Rickettsiales > UBA3002 > QFOX01. The sequence goes on along the minus strand of CAZZCK010000024.1, from coordinate 14,718 downwards.
GCTACGCCTCAAGGATTTCGAGCTGCTCAAAACCCAGTTCGAGCAATATGCAAAAGCGGCGGCGCTGACAACGGGGCAAGAGCTTTCAAGCAAGCTGCTTGCCGATGCGCAGCGCGAGCGCGAGGCGGCACAAAAGCAGCAAGCCGTCGAGCGCGAAACCACCTACAAACAGTTCGAGAATTTTAGCAAACTGGCGAGCGAACAGCTCATGCAAAAGCAGCAGGAGCTGGCGGTAACCTTGGGCAAAGTCCAAGCCAAGCAGATGGATGATTCGTCACAGATTTCTACCCTCGTGCGCGCCATGCAAAACCCGATCGGCGCGGGTGCCGAGGGCGAAATCGTGATGAGCAATATACTAAGCCAGCATGGCTTTACCCAGGGGGTCGATTACGAGCTGCAAGTGCACCTCGCCGGTGACGAGGGCACGCTTCGCCCCGATTGCGTGATTTACCTACCGTACAACCACGCGATCATTGTCGATGCCAAAGCCAGCCAGCATATTTTCGCATTGTTTCGGGCAGAAGGAACGCCCGAGTTCGACGCCGCGTTCAAGGAAATTCAGACGACCATGCGCGCGCACGCAAAGGCACTCGGCGGTAAAACCTATCAGGAGAGCTTACGTAAACTGAAAAATCGCCATGGCGAAGCGATCACCCGCACCACGCTGGTCATGTTCATCCCCAACGACGAGGTGGTCACACGCCTCATGCATAAAGACCCAAACCTCATGGATTACCTGCGCGAGCATGACATTGTGCTCGCTGGCCCCGTCACGCTTTCGGGCATTTTCCTCACCGCGCGGGCGCTGGTGCGCGAGGCCAAGCAGGTCGATGAGCACCATGCGATTGTGGAGCTGACAAGCGAACTGATGAGCGATTTTATCACGAGCCTTGGCTATGCCGAGGATGTGATTAAAGGCATCAGCACCAGTGCCAAAGCCTACGATAAATTTGGTGGCAGCTTGCGCAATGCGCTAGCAAAAATGAAGCGACTGAATGCCAAAGGTGTGCGCCCGGCCAAAAATAAATCCATCCCCACCGGCATTGCGCGCTATAGCCTGCACCGCGAGGATGACGTGATTCAAGGTGAAGCCGAGGATGTCAGCGAATCACCGATGCTGGTGACGCTACCGAAAGATGCAGCGTAGCGCGGCAGCGCCTTGATCGCCCCAGCGTCCTGATAGGCTTTTGCCTAGGCATTGTTCTTAAATCCTATACTCATTCCACTTAATTTTTGTACAGCCTCTCAGGTTTTGTCATTCCCGCGAAGGCGGGAATCTCCTTAAAACACAAAGGAGATTCCCGCCTTCGCGGGAATGACAACGTTGTAAGCTTTTTATTCCGAACCACTATAGTTCGCTTGGATTTTGAGGGGTTTTTGAGCGAGAATTTTAAGATGATTTGCAGGAATAGCCACTCTATTTCAACAATCATCCTGAGTCGCAGTCCACTGCGGACCACACACTATATATTTGGAGCCAAAAAGTACCAAAAGACAAGTGGAATAGGATTGAAGAACCGTACCTAACCCTTCACCGGCTTGATGATCTCGCGGCGATCGACCCCCATGTTGAACTCGTTCTCATGCTCATAATAGACCGCCGAGGTGCCTGCTTTTGGCAACTGCACCGAGTTATTATTGGTGATGAAGGCATGGTACGGCAGTTTGCGCACATGGCTGAGCAGGATCGAGGCCGAGAGCGCAAAGGTCAGCGCCGAGGCAAAGAAGAAGCCGTAGCCATAATAGGAGTAGCCCTGCCACATGAAGATGAGGGTGAGGATGGTGTTGCTGGCGAGGTAAAAGGCAAAAATCCACATATTGGCGCGGCGGCAATCAAAGTAGCTGAGGATGATGGTGGCGAACAAAATCAGCACCTGGAAGAACGAGCCAAGCACGCCGAGGCGGAAAATGCCCAGCTGCACGAAGAACATATCGAGCTGCTCGAAAATTTGCGGGGCGAGAATGATGAACAAAAACGCCACCACCCCTTGAATCACCACGATGCTGCGCGCACCCTCAATGATCGCCTCCATGATTTTTGCATGGAATTGGCGAATGCGCCGCAGCGACGAGTGGGCCAGAATATTGCCGTAAAAGCGGCGGTAATGATGGAAGAAATTGGTCTCGATCGAGAAGATGAACAGGGCGATCGAGGGCAGAATGGTCATCGCGGAGAGGAACATCGCGGAGTCATAATCCGGGAAGAAGCGGATTTTTGAATCCAGCTCAATCGATTCGGGCGCGAACCACATGATCCATTTATCGACCCACAAGGCGGCGTTATAGCAAAAGCCGCCAACCGCCAATTCCCAGTATTTTTTCCAGAATGGCTTGATCGCAAATTCGGTGGTCAGGTGGTAGGGGTATTCCGAAAAAATACGCCCCGCCAGCACGAACACAATCACCGCCAGGCCAATATCATAGCCCGCGACCATGCCCGCTGCGCCATAGCCACTGAGCTGCTCGGCCGCGATCACCGCGACCACCATGCCGGTGATAAACGTCCAGGTCACGGAGGAAAAATCCTTAAGCGCGGTGAGGTAAACCGCAAGCAGCCACACCCCCGAGATCAGGAACATATTGGCGAAGCCAGCGAGGCGTAGCTCGATACTCATGTTGAAGTAAAAGGCGTAGAGGAACACCGCCATGGCAAGGTTGAACAAAAAGACGAGGATCATGCTTTCGAGCATGACGGTCGGCGTGGTGGTCACGTTTTTGACATGGATCTGATCGGCCAGATAGCGCGTCATGATGAAATAGACGGGGGCCGAAAACGCCAGCGAAAGCGAGAAATTATAGACGATTACGCCGCGGAAATTGAGTAGCTCCGTGCCGTTGCTGCCACCGTAAAGATAGGTGGTGACGGCCAGGGCAACGACCGTAAACAGCCATGGCCCGGCAATGGCGAAGGCCGAGTGCAGGTAAGCGCCGGCGATGCCCATCAGGTCGTCGCGCCGCGCCATTTTATTCAGTTCAAATCCAATGCCAGCCATTCTTTAGTCTCCAGTCTTCAGTCTTACGTCTTCAGTCGCTAGTCTTAAATCTCCAGTGTCCTTCCTTACTGATGACTGAAGACTGGCGACTTTCTCTACGCCCTTTTCAAATACTCCGCATACAGCGTACGATACGCCTGTTGTTGAATGCCTTCGTTGTAATATTGGGCGATGCGGGTGCGGATCGCCGTGCTCGCCGCTTCGTAGAGCGCCGGGTCGGACAGCAAGGTAAACACTGCATCCGCCGTCGCCGCCGGGCTCGCAAGCGCGGTGGTAATACCACCCATGCCCAGTGACGGCTCTTCATCCGCCCTGCCCTCGATCAGCTCGCGGCAGGAGCCCACATCCGTCGCCACGATCGGGATCCCGGCGGCACCGGCCTCGAGCATGACAAGCGGCTGCGCCTCGGAGATACTGGTCAGCACCAGCACGTCGAGCATCGGCAGGTAATCATCCACCCGCGCCTGACCGGTAAAGGTGATGGTGTTTTCAAGCCCGAGCAGCTGCACCAGGGTCATGCATTCGCTGTAATATTCGAGGTCTTCATCGGTCGGGCCGATGATAAAGGCTTTCAAATCCGGCGCGGTTTGACGCAACAGCCCACAGGCGCGGATGAAGGTTTTGATATCCTTAATCGGCACCACACGACCAATCAGGCCGATGGTGGGAGTGGCCTGACGGCGATGGGCAAGCCCGGCAAAGCGGCGGATATCCACGCCGTTCGCGATCACCTGCATTTTGCTTGGATCAGCCCCGTCGGCGCGCTGCGACATCTGGTTACCGGCAAACAAGGTGACGATGCGGTCGCTTGCCTCGTAGCAGACGCGGCTGAAATTATTGATCGAGTCAATCCACATATCGCGCAAATCACGGTGCGGCTTATCGATCGTTAGGGCCTTGCTCGAGGTGTTTTCGAGCCAATCGGCGCTCGCCACTTCAATGCGCCGCTCATTCGTGTAAATCCCGTGCTCGGTGACCAGCACCGGCTTGCCGGTTTCCACCTTCGCGCGCGCCGCCATGAGGCCGGCATACCCAGTCGACATGGCGTGGTAGATATTCGCCTGCGGCAACGCCGCCAGCAGCACCGAATAAACCCCGCCCGCAATCGCCCGGTACGACCAGAAGAAATCGAGGAACGAGTGATCGGGGAATGCTGCCTCGTAGAGATCGACGAGCTGCTTGAAGGCGTCCTCATGGTCGAGCAGCGCATCGGTGCCAAGGTGGGCGCGCACACTGCGCAGTACATCCATGATGCGGCTGAGATCGGAAAGCGGCATGGTTTTTTCGCTGGTGAGGGTCGCGATGGGTTCGCGCAGCGCATGATGCAGCCGCGAGGCCAGGCCCGGCGTCACCGAAGCCCCGGCCGGCAGGTCGTTCAGGCGAATGGTGGTGAGGCCCACCACGTTGGACAGCATATCGTATTTGACGATAAGCTCGCCGTCGCGCGGCATGATCGAGCAGACATGGAAACTCAGGTGGTTTTGCTCTTTGATCAGCGCATGCACCCAGCCCGAGACGCCGCCCGTGACATAGGGATAGCTCCCCTCAAGGATCAAACATACATCCGCTTTTTGTCCTGAACTCATCATGCTCGTTGCCCGTAATTTCGTGATTCGTAATTCGTGATTCGTCAGGCCACCTGCAGCCATAGGGTCACCGCTTCGCGTACGTCTTGCGGTAATTCCTCCTGAGTGGTGATCCCCCGGCCATATTCCAAAATCGCCCGGCGCAGCTCGCGATGCTGATTCTGACGGAACAGGCACTCAAAATACCACAGCACCATGGTCGGCATTTTCCAACCGCGATCGAGTGCGGCGCGGAACCAATCGGCCGCCTGATCCCATTGCTGGTTGCGGTACAGCAAGCGGCCAATCGCGACCCATGCTTCCTGGGCGTTGGGGTCCACCTGTAGGTAGGTTTTATAGGTTTGGATCGCCCGCTCGCGGTTGAGTTTTTCCACCTCAGGGTCGAGGACGCCGGTGAAGGCATAATCGTCGTAGAATTTGGCGAGGGCTAAGGTCAGCACATGGTTGCCTGGCTCCTTGCTGCGCGCTTGCTCGATGCGGGTGAGCTGCGCGGCAAACTGACGTTCAATTTTTGCCACCGACGTTGCCGCTTGCACGCGAATCGCGTTGCTTGGATCGGTAAGCGCGGCTTTGAAGGCAGCAGCAAAGCGCGGGTTGAAGCGCGAGGTCATTTTCGCCAGCGCATTGCGCTTTTGATTCTCCGAGCCCAGGCGCATCACATCGGTAAAGGGCATGACGCTATAGTTGCTCGGGTTCTCATCGAGCCGCTCGGTGATACTGTCGAAAATCACTTGCGGCTCGGTCGGCAAATCGGTCGGGAAAATGGTCTCGTACCATTCACTGAAATGATGCGCCCGCCCGCGTAAAATAATCGTCGAGATGAACCCGACCAGCGAGCCCACCGCACCAACCACGCCCGTCACCGAGCAGACAATGGCGAGCAGCGCGAGATGCTGCACATCGAGCCCCTTGCGGTATTGCGCGTAGGCAATGAGGGCGGTCACCACCGAAATGACGAGATGGATCAGTACCGGAATCACCGGCCACATGCCCGTGCCTAAAAACAGGTAGAGGTTGAAGCCGTGCAGCACCACGAGAATCAGGGCCAGCACCACATACAGGCCATTGCTGGCGCTCGCCGTGCTCACCGTGTTCGCATCGTGAATATCCTCGGGCGTGAGGATCTCGTCCACGTAGCGGTTATAATCCAGTGCCTGTGCGTTAGCGTGCTTCATGGAGCGCCTGTACAATATAGCTGAAGCTTGCGTTGGAGGACTTACCGCGCAGCAAGCGGTCCATATCCTTCACGATTTTATCGCGCACGATGGCAGCCCCAGCTTGCGTGGTCGCCGGCAGGAGGATCGAATATTCCTCACCATCCGTCTGGTAATCGAAGGCCAAATCGACGCTGCGCAGCACGGTTTTGACCGACTCGCCAATCTGGCGGGCAACGGTGACACGCTCGGCATCGCTGATCGATTTCGCATCATTGAGCTTGATGACGAGCATCGACAAATCAAAGTTCACGCGCTTGGCCAGCTTCGCCAGATAGTCGCTCTGGCGTTTGAAATAATTGTAACTGAGGATATTGCGCTCGGGGTTGACGATCGCTTCGGACTTGACCGTTTGGTAGTTGCGGGCGTTAACGAGCGCGGTGCCGATCCACTCCGTCAGCGCGCGGAATGTTTCCACCGTGTTGAGCGACAGCGCCGTGAAATCCATCTGCTCGATTTTGAGCATACCGATCACGCGTCCACCATCCGCATCGAGAATCGGCCCGGCCATGATGCCCTGCCCGGCAAGCGCCATTTCGTGCTGTTCGTTCGCCACCACCAGCATCTCGCGCTGGCCGATCACGGCCTGGTAAACCGGGCTGAATGAATCGAGTTCCTGCGCGAACACATCTCCCGCCGACCAGCCATGCAGAATGGTCGCGCTGAGTTTGTTGTCATGCGCCAAGAACAGCGAAAATTTCTGCGGCCCAAGTACGGATTTAACGAGGCGCTCGACCCCTTGCATCACCGATTTGGGGTCAAGGGTTTCGACTGATTTGGCGGCACGGTAGGCATCGATCGACGAAAGAAGCTGGCCTGAGACCTGCACTTCGAGCGATTCCTTACGGCCTTTGACAAAATTATACGAGGAGGAGATCAGCTCTTCGCGCTGATGGGATTCTTCGATCTCGCGGATCAAGGTCGTGCGCTCGCGCACATGGCGCTGGCGCAATTCACCCAGCATCCAGCCGCCGACCAGCCATAAAACAGGGTTGAGCGCGACCGAGAATAACCAGTCGTAATGGCTGATGCCTTCGGCCTGTTCCGGCAGGTTGCCGAGCAGCAAAAACAGCGTGGCGAGCAAGGCCGCCACCAGCCCTTCGGCGGTGCCGTATTGCGCGGCGACGAGCAGCACCACGATCCAGAACGGGTGGGGGTTCACGTCCCAAAAGCGGGTGCCATCAAAGAAAACAAGGCTGATCGCGGTCAGGATCACCAGACCGATCAGTGCTTCCACTATCGCCGAGGCGCGGATGCCAAAGAGGCGCTTGGGTTCATTGGGAACGGTGTAATTCAGCATGTTCTACCTTACCTTCGTATTAAAATTTGTAGAGAATATCGGCCCCGAGATTGACCTGATTATTGTCGGTATCGTTGGCTTCCTGCGAGTAGCGGGCGCGCGCACCGACTTGCCAGTTCTCGGCAATGTCATGATCGATGCGGCCTTCCGCCAGCGGAAAGAGGCTGTCGTTGATGCGGTCATAGGCAATCCCGCCGATCGCAAGCACGTGGGTTTTGGGCGTCCAATCGTCGCGGTAAATGCCGGTGAGCGCATGCACCTCACGCGTCTGCACTGGCAGCAGGAAGTAGCTCCTACCGAAACTGTCGAGCGCCTGATCGGGCTTGCCACCGGTACGGTATTCGCCGTCAAAGCCATAGCCGACGCCCAGATAGGGCTGGGTCGCGGTTTGCGCTTGCAGTTCCTGCGTCGCGTTCACGCGCAGCAAAATGGTTTTCGCGACATCATCCTCAATTTCGATATTGTAGCGATTGTAGGATGCCTCAACTCCAAGGCTGGTCGTGCGCGTGGGTGTCGCAAAATGCTTGAAGCCGATACGGTCACGCGTGGCATCCTCGACCACGGCCTCGATGAAATCCCAGTAGGGGCGCTGGTATTCGCCAATCAGCTCGGTGCGGCCGAGTGGGTTGTTAAAGGCATAATAGGCCCCGCCGCCAAGGTCTTCGTTATTGGCGAATAGCGAGGCTTGCGCCCGCGCGCCGTTGTCAAGGTTGACGGCACCATAGATTTCGCCGCGCTGACGGTAGCCATTCACATCGTTGATACGCCCATCGCGGGCTTTGTCGGCCCGGCGGATGTTCTCGGCGCGGAAATAATCCGTCTGACCGGTGAAGCCAAACTCAAGCCCGTTATTGGCATGCACTACGCCAGAAAGGCTCGTGATCTGCTCGTCGTTTTTGCCCAGGCCACGGTATTCATGATCGAGCTTGATGAAGTTCGTCCCCCGCCCAACCTGCGCGACATTTTGCTCCTGCAACGAGAAATCCTCGTTCTCAGGGGCCGCCAGTTTCGCTTGCGCGAGCAACTCGCGTGCCGCACTCTGGTTGCCATTGGCACTTTCGATCGCCGCTTCATAGCTCAGCAATTGTGGGTCGCCCGGGTAGTATTGCTTGACGGCGGCGAGGCGCTGCTTCGCGCGATCAAACTGGCCGGATTCCTGCTCGATGCGGGCATAGAGCAGTTGCAGCCGCAAATCCTGCTGGCGCTGGGCCTCGACCTGCGGTGCGTAATTGGGCGCTTGGCCGGGAACAAGGGAGAACTGCTCGTTCGCGGTGGGCACATAGCGCACGACATAGCCGGGCTTCGCCGACACCGTCAGGCTATCGTAGCCCGCGTCGCTGCGCTCGACCCAGGCGAGTTTTTTGGCCGCAGCCCCATCCAGCGGCGAGACGCCATCGATCGGCGCATCGAAATGGATTTTGACCTCGCGCCCATTGCTCAAGCGTTCGATGCTGGCAATGTTGGGCGAGCGACCGGATAACGCGGCCCCTTTGCCATAATAGGGCGAGCTTTTATCGTATTGGTTGGCCACGCGTGTCGCCTCATCGAAATAGCGGTATTCGATCAGCGCGCTCATGTAATCGGCAAGCAGGCCCTTATCGTCGGGATATTGCTCGAGCAATTGGTTGAAGCCGGCCTTCGCATCCGCATGCTGGCCCAAATGAAACTGCGCGGTGTAAAGCCGCGATAAGGCATCCGGCGTGGTTGCACCCGATTGCGAGGTGATGGCGATCACTTGCTGGTATTGCTCCATCGCCGCCGCTTTGTTGCCCTGACGGCGCAGCAATTCGGCTTTCAAAAAGCGCGCCTGAGCGGGATTGGTGCTGGCATCCGGTTGCTGCTGCTCGAGCGCGAGGTACTGATCGAGATTTTTACTCGCCGCGCGGTATTTGCCTTTGGCAAAATCAAGCGCCGCCAGCTGGCTCAAGGCTTTGGTGTTGTTCGGCTCAAGCGAGAGAACACGCTCGTAACCATTGACCGCACCATCGCGAAAACCGGTATCAAGCGCAATACGCGAATAATCGAGCAGTGCTGGCACATCGGTGGTTTGTGCCACCCAGTCGCGCATCGCCACTTCATAGTTCTGACGGCTGCCGGTATTAGCCAGAATCGAGAAATATTTCTTGCGCAGCGGCTCGTCATAGAGCGCATCGGGCATCTCGCTGACGTAACCGAGCACGCTCTCATCATCCGCCACATTGCTGATCAGCCGCGCCCAGCCCTGACGGTCATACGGCGAGGCATTGGCCGCGCGGTTTTTCACCCAGGCCAGCTCGTCGCCACGCAATTTACCACCCCACAGGAAGAGCAGGTCCTGCACTTCTTGTGACTCGGGGCCTTTATCCTTCGCCAGGTCCTTGAAGACCTCGACGGCATCCGCCTTGTAGCCGTCATTGAGCAAGGTAAACGCCACCTGACGCTTCGCCACGGCATTGATCGAGGGGCTGTTGGCCATCGCCACCAATTGCGCGCGGCTGAGCTTGACCGCTTTGGCGGTGCCGGTGCCTGCTTTCGGTTTTTCGGTCAGCTGCGCGTACATTTTTTTCCACTCGCCCCCGCGCGATGCCGCGTAGGTTTTGGCGAACGGAATCACCTCGGCCTTACGGCCATTATTGATCATGATATAGGCGTAATTGATCTGCTGGCGCTCGTCGCCGCGCTCAGCCTGCAAGGCGGCCTGGGCATAATCGGCCAGTTCTTTGCGGTAGCTCGCATCCTTACGCGCAAGCTTGCTTAAGGTCGATAAATAGAGGCCGTCATTGACGTTGGCATCTTTCACCTGCTCGCGCAGGAGCGGCACGGCTTTATCATACGCCCCGGCGCCGATGAAGGCCGATACCAGAATATCGCGGTTGATGGGCGATGGATCCCGCGCGTAGAGGCGCTCGGCGATGTCGCTCGCGACCACGCCATGACGACGGTCATTGGCGAGATAAAACAACTGCTGCAATTGGGCAATCGGCACCGCATTGGCGTTCACCTCAAGCCAGGGCTTGAGGACATCATGGCGACCGGCTGCGGCGGCGAGGCGGTAATAGGCCGACGCGACCAGCGCTTTGGGATGCTCGGGCGTAATCAGCTTGCCGACAGGATCGACCAGCTCGCCCGCGCGATCGGCGATGATGAAGAGCTGGGCATATTCATTCACCTGGGTCGGCGTCATTTGCTCGAGCACGGGGTATTGCTTGATGATCGCCTCGAAGCAGGCGGTTTTTTTCGCCCGCGCGCAGGATTCCGCCAGGCGGATGCGCTGAGTAGAGGTGAGTTGCGTGTTGAGCGCCGTTTCGATTTTTGTGTCCTGCTCTTTGGCGTTGGTGACAATCGCAATGACTGCGGCAAGCACGGGCTTATCGCCCACATACACCGCTTCACCAAAGCGGCTGGTGAGGATCGCCATCACCGACGAGGCCGAATTGGCACGCGCGACTTCGATCGTGTTCAAGGCCAGTTCTTCGTTGAAGGTGGCTACGGGTAGTTTATTCGCAATCGCTTCGGCGGCGGGGATATCCTCGCGCTTAATGGTCAGGTCGAGATAGGGCGGGTAGAGTGCGGCGATCATCGCCCCCGCATCGTCGATCTTTTTCAGCACGGCATAGGCATGGTCGCTGCGCCCGGCGGTGATGTTGGCGTTGACGTAAGCGAGCACCAGCTCCGGCTCACGCTCGAGCATATCGGGGAAGAGATCGACCAGTGCCACGGCCTTATCGGCATGGCCGGCATAATGCAAAATATTGCACAAATCGGCCAGTTCCTTGGGCCGTGGGTTACCCTGACCGACTGCCGCACCAGCATCGAGCGGGGCAACGAGCGGCGCGCCATTGGCATCGACCGCGGCAGGGGCAGCGGCGGGTGACGCGACCGGAGCCGCGGGGGTGTTCATCCATTCCTTGGCGATGTCAAAGGCGCGGTCGGACTGGCCCTTATCGGCGAGCACCCCGACGAGAATGCGCGTCATCGGGTAGCTGGAAAAACCCGGATGCTTGGCGCGCAAGGCCTCAACCGTTTGGAATGCACCCTCGGAATCCCCGTTGACGACCTGAATGGTGGCCAGATCAACGAAGGCTTCCGGCTTTTCGCCCTTGGTGATTTCGAGGATTTTCTTGAGCACCTCGGCTTGCTTCACATATTCCTTATCGGCATTGTACGTATCCGACAGCGCCCGCAGATTCTCTTCCGTCGGCGCGGCATTCGCGATGAACTCAAGCTCGCGATTATAGGCTTCGCGATTACCCGCCGCGCGGTATTGGTCGGCGAGCGATTTATGGCCGTTAATATCCGCCCCGTTGGCCGCGACATATTCTTCAAGCAGCTTCACCGCCGCCGCACGATCACCCGCCGCGGCGCGTTTTTCGGCCAGCGCATTGATAATCGGCAAGGTGCGGTTGCCTTTCGCGTACTCCGCCTCGACATCGACATTGGTCAGGTCAATCGCCTGACCTGCGACGGCGTTGGTGGTTTCAACGTTGCCCGTGCCCGTCAAGGGGCCGGCCACTTCGCGCACGCTGGGGAAGAGGTAAATACTGGCAGCGATACCCGCCACCAGCAGCACCAGGGCGAGGACAATATACTTACGCATGCGGAATTCCTTTAACGGATGGAAGCGGGCAAACGCTATTATTTTCGAGATATGACAATTGGTTCGGGCGTGAAGTCCCGCAGTTCAGGCGTCGTGACATAGGGGATAAATCCCTGCTCCCGCTGAGTAGCGTAGATACGTTGCATGCCGATAACATCATCCGAGTTCCAGTAATCAAGAGTCAATATCTGGAGTTGCGGTGCGAGCGCAACCACGGTTTGCAGCTGTTTCGCTGCTTGGTAGAATGTATTAGGCGAATTCAACGCAAATTGTCCAGTAGAAACATCGGTGTTAGTCAAAATGCTCTCGGCCAAGGCATAGTCGATATGGCCCGCGACCGTTGGCAGCACCGAAAATCCACGATTGAGCACGATTTTCATGGTCGGATGGGTGCGGCGAATGCTGGCGATCAGCGATGTGGCCGCCTTGCGGATCGCCTTTTGGCGGTTGGGCGCTTTGGTCTCGGCCCAATAGAGTGGGCTATCGAGCGTGTCGAGCATGACCCCGTCGAAGCCTTTGGCCGCCGCATCCGCGACATAGCCCATCACTATACTGTGCCAAACGGGCGCGGTGATATCGACCGCATGGCTTTTCCAGCGCTCGTTTTGATAGAGCAGCGCGCGCGCCTTCTCGAGCGTCACTTTCTCGGGCACATCATCATACACCTCGCCGATGCTGATATAGGCCAGCACCTTGGTTTTACCCTTGAGGCTGGTAAAATCGGGGTAATGGCGACGGTCGAACACCACCATGTCGAGATGGTCAAACTCCGAAGCGGGCAAGGCATCATTATAATAGACCGCCCAGCGCGCAATATCACCCGGCGGGCGCGGTGCGGTTGGCGTACAGCCGGTAAGCAGCAACATGCAGGCAGCGGTGAGGCGTTGCCATACCCATCGTTTAGGCGGCATGCGACCTCGCGCCGTTCATGGTCGCAAGAAGGCCGTCGCGTAGCGGCGTCCAGCCGCTGATGCCATACGCGGCCATGATGCGCGCCGGGTCAGCCAGGGAATGGCGAATATCACCCGCCCGCGCGGGCTGAAAATCCAGCGCGAGGGGGCACGGATGGGCGATGCCGCCAATAATCGCTGCCAGCGCCGTAAGGCTCGTCGCCGTACCGGTGCCGACATTGAACAGCGCGTGGCGCGTCACGCCATCACCCAGCGCATAGGCCGCAGCGGCGACAAGTTGGCGAGCAACATCCTTCACGTAAATAAAGTCGCGGGTTTGTTCGCCGTCGCCAAATATGGTCAGCGGTTGGCCAGCGCGCGCGCGCTCCATGAATTTGCTGATGACGCCGGAATAGGGCGACGAGGGATCCTGCCTGGGGCCGTACACATTGAAAAAGCGCAAGCCCACACTGCGCACGCCATGCTCTATGAAGGCGCGCTTGGCCATGCACTCGTTCTCGAGTTTATGTTTGCCGTACGCGGTGATCGGTGCGGGCGGCTCTTCTTCGCTGAGCGGGATATTGTTGTTGTTGCCATAAACCGCGGCGGAGGAGGCATAGACGACCGGAATGCTGCGGCCCGTTGCTTTTTGCGTGGCCGCCACCGCATCGAACACGGCTTGGGTGCCCGCCAGGTTGGTACGCGCCGCGCGTTCGGGCTGCGCGGCACATACCTGAACCGAGGCAATGGCAGCGAGGTGATAGACGATTTCGGCGTCGGCGACCAGCTTTGCCACCAATGCGCGGTCCGCCACATCGCCTTCGATGAGCGTTACGCCCTGAGGGTCGACGAAGTTGCTGGGTTTGCCGCTCGACAAATCATCGAGCACCGTCACGGGCTGCCCGCCTTGGGTATAAAACTCGCACAGATGCGAGCCAATAAAACCCGCGCCGCCAGTGATGAGAATGGTCATGGATTGGGGTATAGTTGTTTCGGTTAATGTTTGTACAACTCTCTATTTTTGTCATTCCCGCGACTCGTCAGAGAGGCGAAGCCAACGCGGGAATCTCCTTGCGTCAAGGAAGTAGATTCCCGCCTTCGCGGGAATGACAAATGGTAAGGTTATGATTCAAATTGGCTATAAAGAATCGTGACGATGAATGCAAGCACCCGACCAACGAAAAAGCCGTGGAGCTTGACGCCCCACGGCTTCGTTCGTTCAACTCCAGCAATCCTTAGAAGGACGAGCGGATTTGCAGTTGGCAGTTAATGCCCGAGCTGTTGGCATCGAGACCGTTATAGACTTTCGGCGAGGCCGTACCGTCCATACAGGTCGAGGTGGTTACCGTCGTACCGGCATCAAGCGTTGCCAAATCGGTATGCGAAAGAACTGTACCGGTGGTTGGAAAACCATCGTCGACTTTCTCATCAATACCACGCGCTTCAATCGGCGAGACAGAATTACCGGTGGTGACTGCACCAGTGGTTTGTGCCGCAGCGATTGAGCCTATATAGAACATATTGCGACCACCCGTTGCGTAGACATAGTAGGATGCATTGTCACGCAGCTTCGAGGTTGGCAGGTAATCACGAACATTGGCGGCAGTGACCGCAGCCGCTGGGCCAACTGCTGTGCCAATACCGGTGTAAGTACCCGCAATTAAGCCGGTAGCACCGAGATCCTGCCAGAAGAGGGCAATCTCACCACGCAAGCTGCTTGAACCGGCAGCAGCACCTTCAATCACGCTGTTACCATCGCGCAGACCGGCGGTACCGGCAGCGTTAGCATCAGCTGTAGCGGAGAGGCCAAATTCAACCGCACGACCCGCGGTGATGTCACCCGGAAGGCCGTTATACTTGCCGCGGAAGGCGGTCGCACCGGCGTTGAATTTCTCAATATCCGTCACCGACGAGCGGATGGCGGCAGCCTTAATCAGATCCTGGCCGACGAGCACGCCGCCAATGATGAGGCCGATAATTACCAGCACGATGGCCAGCTCGACGAGCGTGAAGCCCGCTTGTTTAACAAGGTTACGTTTCATGGGGTATGCTCCTAAAGAAGTTGTAATGTATCGTTAAGACCACAGCCCGCGCCCTTCGTCAAACCTTTTTGTGGGGTCGCGCCTAAAATCCATAAGCGATGCTGCAATTTTGGCACA
>CAZZCK010000023.1:11553-20385 GCA_964652475.1 uncultured Azospirillum sp. | reverse complement strand
GCCACTTACCGCCCGAGCCCGCCGCGCCCATAAAAACCATCCCCCACGGCACCTCCGCCGCCGATGCCGCTGCGCTGCAGGCCCAAGGGTTTGTTACGGTGTTTGGGGAATAACTTTAGCGCTGGCGCCTTGTCGGATTCGGATTATTCGGCGCGCTGCCGTTAAGTTTGTGGTCGTCTAGTATATCCGAAACCATATAGCGCGATTTCGCTTCTTCGAGCGGCGTAATGATCGTATCCGCCATGAAACCATTCAGAGCCGTCTTCACTTGGTCGCTGAGATGCTTACTATAAATTGTATCGTTGCCCTTATTCCTCATGGCAACACGCACCACTTCATTACCTTCGCTATCTTTCCCAGCACTCAAAAAAGTATTCACCATCGTTACCGAAGGATCCCGCTTATCTAAATCTGTTCTAAAATCAACACCCCCCCCATTAGTATCCCTACGGATATAAGAAGACTTATCGGTTTCAATACCGCGCGGACCGTTGGCATATTTAGTGAATTTTTGCGGTTTCGCCGAACCATTGATTTGGCGATCATCCATAGCATCTGAGATAATGGTATTCAGGGCCAACTGCTCTTGATCCGATGGATGCAACCCATCAGCCGCGAAGCTCTTCATGATCTGCTGAATTTTTTGTACCGTCTGGGGATCGGTAATCGTCACCTTTTTACCCTCACGCCACGCGACTAAAGCTTCTTGACCGTTTGAATCTGGCGTCTTTCCTGCGGCAAGGCCTGAATTGAAGGTACTCTTATTAGGGTCAAAGGGTTTGCCGCGTGTCGGCATGTCACGATCCTGCCCATAGCTAATGCCTCCTTTATTGTGACGGAAGGTTTCATTCTCGATAACTTCCACTCTCGACTTTGTATCTTTGCTCATGGGATCCCCCTTTATTGTTTTATCGGAAACTGACTATAGCACTAAAAGTGTTTACAAATAGTTAATCTACCTCACGTAAAAACGCTTGAACGATGTGCTGGGCCACTTACCGCCCGAGCCCGCCGCGCCCATAAAAACCATCCCCCACGGCACCTCCGCCGCCGATGCCGCTGCGCTGCAGGCCCAAGGGTTTGTTACGGTGTTTGGGTGAGAGTAGCCCGATCAACACTTTGTTAATAATTTTTCGATAGAATCAATCGATGTCATTCACGCCAACAGCAAAAAAGCTTTTCCGTGCCGCCCTACCGGCGAAAGAAGGTGGGCATATCCTTGCCTTGCGCGAATATCACGACGCCTATGAGCATCTTCAGCTTTTAACAAATAACATCAAAACGCTGAAGCGCGATCACCGGGTCGGAGTGATTGGCTTTGAGTCTGCTATTTTTATGAATCTTTTCGAATGGGCCTATCGCGATGGCAAACTCGCCGCGACACCCGAAGAAGCCCAGCAGCAAATGGAAGATGTCTATCAGGCATATGCTAGGCTGGATTTTATAAAGAATTTATATGGACGAAGCAATCTATCCATCGCTGCACATAAAAACGGTATGGATATATTCCATTTTGATGGCCGCCAATTACCACTGATGGAAAGGCTTAAGACTGCCAGTCCAGAGTTAATCAACGACTTTCAACAAAAAGGATTCGATGCCACCACCCCTTACGCAAAAATTGTAACCGGGTATGCTACGGATCCAGATCAGAGTGTTTTTAAGATGTACTGGCTGTTACTAAAAGCCAAGAAGCTGTATGATGAAAATCCGGAATATCGGACCAAACTTGATGCAATTGAGTCCACTATCACCACCCTGCTCAGCAAAAATATTCCTATCGATGTCATTAGCGCGAATATCATGGCGCAGTATGCTTCAAAGACAAATAATGCAATCTCCATTTCTGGCACATACCATTTGGGCGGCTTTAAGTCAGAACGAGATCGTCTCCAGGGTATTTTCGATGAAGGGCTCGCCGGAGCAGGGTGGAAGGTGACCGATGGCTGGATCGCCACCACACATACTCATCCAAATCACAGCTGGACTGAAATTGGATTTGGCGATGGACTTGGCTGCGATAATTTCGATAGCATGGATTGGCTGTACTTGATTGATACGAATAAAGTCCGACATTTCCCTGAAAAAATTGATCGAGGCCGTGGTAATTTTATAATCAAAGAAGATACCTATTCATGCTCGTATGCTCCACCGGTTGAAACAAAATATTCCCCCGAACAGCTCGACCCAAGGCGGGTGCCGGGGCTAAACGAAGCATTGGACGATTTACGCGCGGCGCTCGCGGCCAATGACTCGCCACCCTCTGCTTCATCGCGCCCGAAACATCAACGCCAGGCAACGGGTCAGACCCCCTAACCCACACTCACCCGCTCATCGAACACGAAGCAGCGGCCCTGCCATAGGGATATTTCCGCAGGCACGGCCTCAAGGTAGGCAAGGATGCCGCCCGCGAGGTGATAGACTTCAGCAAACCCCAGAGCGACGAGGTAGGAGGAATATTTCTCGCAGCGGATACCGCCGGTGCAATACATGGCGATGCATGGCGCGGCTGCTTCGCCGCGCTCGGCGGCCCGAAGGTGGGGCATCAGATGCGCCTCGGTCCAGGCCACCATCTGTTTGAAATGGCGGGTGCCGGGGTTGATCGCGCCCTTGAAATGCCCCAATTCGAATTCATAGGCGTTGCGCGTATCGATGAGGATGACGCCCGGGTGGGTGATCCGCGCATTCCAATCGTTTGGCCCGACATAACGCCCGACACAGACGGATGGGTTAGCGGCAACCCCAAGCGAAATCAGCTCGCGCTTGACTTTCACCTTGCTACGCTTGAACGGCTGGGCGTCGGACGCGCTGTCGCGGTAGGTGCGCGGGGAGAACCCCATCGTTACAGCTAAAAACTGGGCGAAGGATTCCATCGCCGCCGCAGTGCCCGAGATGGTGGCGTTGATGCCCTCGCGCGCGAGCGTGATGGTGCCGCGAATATCGAGCGCGCGCATGCGTTCGAGGATCGGCGCGCGCAGGGCCTGCGGGGCCTCAACTGCCGTAAAATCATAAAACGTACGAATGGTAATGGCCGTTTCGCTCATGGGCGGCGGTGTAGCGAATATTGCGGGCGATGTCAAAGACGAGCGGGATAGGATTTAACAGCGCTGCCTAGATAGGGTTCTTACATCGATGGTGAGGATAACGGAGCGGACGCGACGCGCTCGAGGGCGCTTTCAGCCGCATTCACCCGCGCACTTGGGGTGCTGGCCTCGTGCCGCAGTTCAGGTTCAGCCGTGTTGAGCGCGGTGAGTGGTGGCTCGGTTACGGGCGGTAGGCTTGGCGCCAGTGCTTTTAAGCGGGCGATGCGGCTGGCATGGCTTGGGTGGTCGGAAATGAGGTCGGATAGAAAGCGCATGAGCGGATTTGTCCGACGCTGCGCCATGGCCGCTTCTTGATGCGCGAGTACGCCGATCAGCCCATCGACGCTGCCCGCAATCTCGGCACCTTTAGCATCCGCATCGTATTCATTGGGACGTGCGCCGAAATAATTCGAGATCCACACGCCAACGCTGGTGCCCGCCACGATCATCGCCGCGCTACTAAGCAGCGATAATGGCTTATCCCCCCGCCCGAAAAAACGGCTGGTTGCCTGGCGCAGCCAGGATGCATCCTTCACATCATGGTTAAAATGCTTGCCGATAATACCACCTTGATAGGCAACGTAATTCCCGATCAGCGCACCAATGCCACCGCCAATAATCGCCGCCCGCCGGTCCGACTTGGTGTGCTCACTCACCGTGTGGGCCAGCTCGTGCGCCAGCACGCCGTACACCTGCTCGGGCGTGTGGGTGGCAAGTAGCCCCGTCGTGATGACGACCTCATCGCGACCAATTGCGGCGGCATAAGTTGCTGGATGCTCGACTAAAATCAGCTGCGGCGGATGGGCGCGCCCCGCCCGTTCGCTCATCACGCGCCACTGTTTATAAAATTCGGGGTGGGTAGTGGCGGTGATTTCTTTACCGCGTTTGAGACCCATTTTTCCCAGCTCGTTGAGCGTATGGACATCAATGTTGCGGTTACTCATCGGCGCTTTGGCGGTGAACATCGGATCGATCGCCGCACTCGGCTCACCGCTCGGACTATGGGTAAATTCGAGTGGCGGCACTGAGGCAAACGCACTGGTCACCGTATCGAGTAATTGTTGCGCACGGTTGACAAACGGCGAGGCCGTCATGCCATGCATGCAGCCTTGCCCGATACAATCATGCCCAAGCGACGCACCCAAACGATTAGCCATAGGGTTCCCAACGATGGATTACTTCACCTTCCATCATACCATCGCCAAGCACGCCAAGTGTGACAGTTCTGTGAATTCTGGGTGAAGGTCATCATGATCCGTTGGCTCGATGATCCGATGATCCGATGATCCAAATAAACACATATTTTGTGTTATTATTGACAATTCACATAATTTAATGTAATTCATCGATAACCTTCACAAAACCTTCACATTTATGCGCCCCCCCGCGTGCTATGGTAAGGATGGACCATTGTAAGGAGTGCCGTGAATACCATCACGCCAGAGCTAGAGCCATTCGCCCCATCGAGCGACGACCGTAATGTCGCGCCCGCTGTCGGCATGCCTGGCGGCCCGCGTCATGACCCCACACCGAACAGCACGCAGCATGCAAGCGATAGCGCCCCGCAGAAGAAGCCACCGCGCACGCTGGGTCTGCATATTTTCGATAATTTGCTCTACACATTCTTTGTCAACACTACGGTGATTGCGGCATCGGTGGCCGCGACCTACATGACCATGCATGGTAAAACGGTCGGTGCGGCGGGCTCGAAAACGCGCGCAGTGGGTACCTGGTTTGCCAATCGGCGCGAACCGATCATGCGCGGCTTTGAAAAGCTTGGGGTGAAAAGCAAGCAAGCCCAGCAGGATTTTGCAACGGTTGCGTTCTCCTTTATCGATGGCACGATTTTCTCTTTCCTGGTCAAGCCGATCGAAGATAAGCGCGAGCCGATTGCCAAACGCATCGACGAAACCTTGGGCACCACGCCCGAAAATATGCGCGCCTACGATGCCGAGCCCAAGCAATCCTGGCGTAGCGTGATCGAGGGACGTGCCCTCACCAGCGCCGTGGTGATCCCCGTCGCCATGCTGATGGAAAAAACCGGCGGTAATCAGAAAATCTTCTACCGCAGTGGCGACAAGCTGGCTAATTTTGTCAAAAAATCGTTACCACGTATTGATCAATGGCTGACCAAAAAAACCATTCACCATAAAAACTATTTCTTCCAGACTGGCGTATTCGAGCTGTTCTATACCTCGATATGTACCGCTGGGCTTTATTTCATCAGCCGTATGCTGGCGCGTAAACATCCGGTCGATAAAGCCGCATATGCGAATGCACCTCACGCCAGCAGCGCCACTCCTTCGCCCGAAGCCTCCAGCGAGGTGACGCGCGACCCGGCAGAACCTAAGCAGGCCACGACACCCGAGGCCCCCGTCGCCGATGCTGACCATACACCGACCACCAAGGTCAGCAACCCGGCGATGCTCGCACGCTTAGGCACGGCGGAGCCCCATCTTACGCCCAGCCAGATAGGCTAATTGCGCTGGCTAAAAAATCTGCGTATAACAGATGGAATGATCCAGATGCGCACACAGCCCTCCTTGAGCCGCGACTTCGCGCTGCTTTCGCTGTTTATCATTTTTATTCTGCTCATCGCCTCGGTGTGGGTGACGTTTGAAACCTACAAGAATTATGAAAAAGATGTCGTCGCGCAAATGGAGAGCGAAGCGCTGCGCCTGGATCGTGGCCTGATTGTCGAGATCGAAAATGCCGCCTATATCCTCGAGTCCGTCGGTCGCCAGATTCAAGCAACCAGCAACGAATCGGAAAACATCGCACAGTTATTTTTCTCCTTTGCCAAAACCGAAGGCCCCAAACGGGCGATTTTCTCGTGGGTCAACCGCGAGCAAATGATTACGGTAAGCAATAACCTTGGCGTGCTCGAAAAACCAATCGATGTCTCGGATCGCGATTATGTCAAAAAATCCGTCGCTGACCCATGGAAAGTGCATATCGGCAGACCGGTGGAGGGGCGCTTGTCGCATGCCTGGATTTTGCCACTGAGCCTGGGATTAACCGACAAGAATGGCACCTATCTTGGCTCGGTGATTGTGGCGCTTGATGCCGAATCACTCGGCAACGACATTAGCCGCACCATCAAAGATAACGGCATGCGCTTTGCCATCACCAATTTATCGATGACGCTGCTGACGCAATCGCCAAGCGCGGTGCAGTTTTTCAACGATCATTTCGATGTGGCACGCCTCTCGAAAATCGACTTTACCAAAGCCCCATCGGGCAGCTATTCCAAAGCGTCGCTGTTTAATTCCAAGCGGATTTATTCCTACTACGAGCGCTCGAGCCAATATCCTTACGTCATTTTCTTGGGCATCGAGCCGGGCGCCAGTGCCCAAAAGCTACGCACCTTGCTGCTGCCGCGCCTGATGCAGCTTCTCGTGATTGCCGCATTTTTGCTCTTTATTTTATGGACGGTACGAAAGCGCATCATCCATCCGGTGATTGCCCTCACCGGCCAGACCGCCTCGATCATGCGTGGTGAAGCCTTCAAAGCCGAGCATACGCGCGGGCCGCTTGAGATTGAAAATCTCTCCTACGAAATTCAGCGCCTGTTTGATTATATTGAGGAGCGCCGCCGCATCGAATCCGAACTGCGTAGCAAAAATGCCGAGCTCACCCGCATCAAAGAAGCAGCGCATATCACCAACCAGGTGAAGGCCGATTTTTTTGCCTATGTCGGGCAGGAATTGAGCGAGCCGGTGGAAGCGATCATCCAGCAGATCGAAACGCTGAAAGACCAGCATTTTGGCCCCGTGGGCAACGCCAAATACCTCGCCCATGCCAACGATATTTACGCGCGCAGCCAGCAGCTCATCACCATGCTCGAAGATATCAAGGCGATCTCGAAAGCAGAAACGGGCCTACTCGCCCTCAATGAAAGCGACATTGACATCGCTTTCGTGCTGCAAAAAGCGGTGCGTATTTTCCGCGAGAAAGCCGCCAGCGCCCTTGAGGTGCAAATCGATATTAACACGAGCTTGCCCCGTTTGCGCGGCGATGAGCTACGCATCAAGCAGCTCATCATCAACATCCTCATTACCATCAGCCAGCAGGTCAGCAATGGTGAGCATATTCGCATCACCTCGAGCTTGAAGGCGCAGGAATTATCGCTCAGCTTTTTTTACACTAGCGGACAGAACCAGTCCCATGCCACGCGCCATAAATACAGCCTCGACCTCGCCCTCGCCCGGCTGCTGATTGCGCTGCATCAGGGCACGCTTGAAATGAAAACCACCGCCGATCGCGTCAGCGTCATTACCATCAAATTCCCGGCGATTCGGGTGTTGTAGTTAATTTTGGCAAAGTTTGACAATGCCCGCGTTTGGGATTATATTGAGATCATTCCAATGGATAAAAGGACATGGCAATGCCGACCATGAATATCTCACTCACCCCTGAGCTTGTAAAACTGGTCAAAGCCAAGGTCAAAAGCGGCATGTATAACAACGCCAGCGAGTTCGTGCGTGAAACATTACGCGCGCAAGCGGAAGTTCAAGAATATCTCTACGAGATTAAACTCGCGCGATTAAAGAAAGCGATTGCAATTGGCATGGATCAAATTCAAGCGGGTAAAGCGTCACCCATGTCACGCAAGCAAATGCACGCTAAGGTCGATGCGCGCTTACGCAAATGAGGGTGCTTCTTTTCTCCGACGAAGCACGCGACGATTTCGTCACCATTGCTGAATATACGCAATTGCAATGGGGCGCACCACAGCGACGGCGCTACCTCGACAAAATTTACGATAAAGCGGAAGCGCTACTGCAAACACCGCTTGCGGGGATTTTACGTTCTGAAATTGAAAAAAATATCCGATCGATACCCGTTGCGGAACATGTGATCTATTACACAGTGAGCAAGAAATATCTGCACGTCATCCGAATTCTGCATCAGTCGCAAGACGTAAACCGCCATATTACCTGAACTTATTACTCCGCGGGAAGCCAACCGGTGGTAAATGCCCTGCCCCAGCGCGGCTACCCGCCCAGGCTTTGAGGTCATACTCGGTGCGGGTGCGCTCACCGGTTTGCCAGCTCAGGCCGTCCGCTTTGGTGAACACAATCGCATCCGCCAAATGCGCGCCTTTGTATTTTTGAAGCGCCACGCCCTGCCCGCGCTTCATCACCGGCACTTGCTCGAGCGGGAAAACGAGCAGCTTGCGGTTGGTGCCAATGGCTGCGACATGGTCGCCGCTTGCCTCAACACACACAAGCGCTTTGCTGCCATCCGCCACATTGAGCACTTGTTTGCCACCGCGCGTTTGCGCCAGCACATCCGCCTCTTCGACCACGAAACCTTTGCCGTTATCCGCGGCGAGTAGCAGCTTACGCGCAGGCTCGTGCACAAATAAATCGACGATGTCCTGGTTATTATCAAGGTCGCACATCAGGCGCACGGGCTCGCCCTGGCCCTTGGCGCTTGGCAGCTTATCACAAGTCAGAGTGAAAAACTTTCCATCCGTTGAAAATACGAGCAGTTTGTCGGTGGTTTTCGCCTTCATCTGGAAGGCCGGGCCATCGCCCTCTTTGAATTTCAAATCTGGCAGATCATCAAAATGGCCTTTGAAGGCACGGATCCAGCCAAGCTTGCTGCACACCACGGTGATCGGCTCTTTCTCGATGAAGGCTTCCATCGAGAGGTTCACATTGCTTGGCGCTTCGGTCAGTTCCGTGCGGCGCGTGGCGAGATTTTTCTGCGCCTTGAAGCGTGCCTTCACTGCCTTGATTTC
>CAZZCK010000023.1:0-11453 GCA_964652475.1 uncultured Azospirillum sp. | reverse complement strand
TGGTTCAAAAACTCCTGCAGCATCTCGCGCAAATTCATCACCCGCGGAATACCGTTGGCCCCGAGCACGTTCATGTTCACGCCGTAGCGAATCTCAAGATCCGTCACCCGATAAAGCGATTCCATCAAAAGTTCAGGGTCGATGTTTTTGCTGCGCGGCTCGAGCACCACGCGCACATTGCCGGTTGATTCATCCTGAATGTTCGCGAGCAGCGGCAGTTTTTTCTCGCGGAACAGCTCAGCGATTTTCTCGATGAGTTTCGATTTTTGCACCTGATACGGAATCTCGGTAATCACCACTTGCCATAGGCCGTGGCTGAGTTGTTCTTTCTCCCAGCGCGCGCGCACGCGAAGGCTGCCACGGCCATTGGTGTAGGTATCAATAATCGTCGCGCGTGATTCGGCAAGCAGGCCACCGGTCGGGAAATCCGGCCCTTGCACATAATCCGTCAATTTTTCGATCGAGGCATTCGGGTGCTTGATGAGATGCACCAGCGCATCGCATAGCTCGATGATGTTATGCGGCGGAATGGCGCAGGCCATGCCCACCGCAATCCCTTCCGCACCATTCGCAAGCAGGTTCGGGAAGCCCGCGGGCATGACGACTGGCTCTTGCTCGGTGCCGTCATAGGTGGGCCTAAAATCGACGGTATCCGAATCCATATCCTCCATGAGGAGAATGGCCGCATCCGTCAACTTCGCTTCGGTGTAACGCATGGCGGCGGCGTTATCACCATCAATGCTGCCGAAGTTCCCCTGACCATCGACCAGCGGATAGCGCACGCTGAACGTCTGCGCCAGGCGCACCATGGTATCATACACAGCCGTATCGCCATGCGGGTGATATTTACCGATCACATCCCCGACCACACGGGCACATTTTTTATAGCCCGAGGCAGGGTCGAGCTTGAGCTGCATCATGGCATAGAGCAAGCGGCGATGGACGGGCTTCAAGCCATCCCTCACATCCGGCAGCGAGCGAGCGGTAATGGTCGAAAGCGCATAGGCCAAATAGCGCTCGCCCAAGGCATCCTTGAACGAGACGGTCTCAATCGGCGTTACTTCAACGGTTGGGGTTTTGGCCATCGGGCGGCGAAACTAGCGGATGCGCTGGCAAATGCAAGGGGTTCAGTATTCGGGATTCAGGGAAAGGAAGCTGCGCTTCACGACTCAATACTCACGACTACCATCTAAGCCCGAGTAATGGTGATCTTATTCTCGTTGACGATCTTGAAGGCAATGCCGGTCGGTGCGCGAGTTTCGGGGTCATAGCTCAGCTTTTCGAGTGTGCTGGTGGGAATCACGCCGGTCAGGTTCACATCCCCCACCGCCACCGTCGCCAGCTGCACCGGCTTGCCTGGATCCTTGATCACCCGCACCTTATCCGGCGTTGCGCCATTTTTGATCTTCTCGAGCGCGGCCAGAATTTCCTGATGGCTCAGGGTTTGGGTGGTGATCGAAGTCGCGCTGGTTTCTACGCGCGTCTCGCGTTCACCCTCGCGGCCGGGCGCCTCGACCGCTTTGCTTTTAGCTAATTGGGTGTCCGATTTTTCCGCCGGTTTTTTATCCGCATCGCCACCGAGCCAGGCGCGGCCTTTTTCAGCCCCGATAATGGAAAGAGGAATCGCCAGCACCACCATGAGGAACATGCCAATCCAGCTACCGGAGCCACCGAAGAAATTCCCTGCGAGATAGGCGCCGAACAACCCGGCGATTCCACCGATGATGCCACCGGCACCGCCGTTTTTCAGATCCTCCCATACCGATTTGCTTTTGCGCTTTGTTTTGGCCCAAAAGCCTTCGCCGTCTTTGGCTTTGCTATCTGCATCCGCGGGGCTGGTGGGGTTCTCTTCTTTTTCATCTGTCGCTTTATCAGCATTCGCCGCCGCGTCTTTGGCTTCCTGCGCGTCTTTGGCTTTATCGGCAGCGATTTGCGCTTTGGTTTCCTCAAACTTGGCTTTGATCTGATCGCCAATCGAGCCTTTCGGCGGCGTCGATGACGATCCGTTCGTAGTGCTAGCCGTTTGGGTCGTTAATCCCATAATTCCTCTACCTTGCATAATACCACAGTTGGGTCAGAGAATTATGACAAGTCGATGAAGATTGGGGGTTAGGGGATAATACGAGGCCGGTGGCACAGGCCCCTCACTCTTAGGCGACTGACACCGCCTAACGCCCCGCCAACCACCTCGCCACATCGCGCGCGGCATAGGTGAAGATCGCATCCGCCCCGGCGCGTTTGATGGCAAGCAACGCCTCAAGCGTCGCTGCTTTTTCATCGAGCATGCCGGCAGCGGCAGCCGCTTTCAGCATCGCATATTCACCGCTGACCTGATAGGCGAGCACCGGCACATCCGCCACGGCCTTCACTTGCGCGAGGATGTCGAGATAGAGGCCAGCGGGTTTCACCATCACCATATCCGCCCCTTGCGCGAGGTCGAGCATCACCTCGCGCAGCGCCTCGCGTGCATTCGCGGGGTTCATTTGGTAGCCGCGCTTGTCGATAGCGGCGGCTTGATTCATGGTGCCGTCACCGAGTTTGGAGCCGACCGCCGCGCGGAACGGCCCATAAAACACTGAGGCATATTTCACCGCGTAGGATAAAATCACCGTATGGGTATGACCCGCCGCATCGAGGCAGTCGCGAATTTCACCAATGCGCCCGTCCATCATATCGCTTGGGGCAACGATATCGCACCCGGCCTCAGCCAGCACCCGCGCTTGCTTACACAGGGCAGCGACGGTGGCGTCGTTATCGACATCACTGGCGACTTCTTCCAACACCCCATCATGGCCATGGGTGGTGTAAGGGTCGAGCGCAACATCACCGATGATCCCAACATTCGGCACCGCGGCCTTGACCGCACGAATCGCCCGACAGATGAGGTTGTCGGGGTTAAACGCCTCGCGCCCATCTGCGGTTTTTTTATCCGTCGGCGTGACGGGAAATAGCGCAATCGCCGGAATGCCAAGCGTGGCTGCCTCGCGCGCCGTCTCGACAATTTTATCAATCGAAAGCCGCGCGACCCCGGGCAACCCTTCAATCGGCGTCGCGAGCCCCTCGCCCTCTTGCACAAACAATGGCCAGATCAGGTCCTCCACACGCAGGTGATGCTCGGCGACCATGGCCCTGAGCCACGGCGTACGCCGCAAGCGCCGTGGGCGAATGGGAAGGTCGAGGGTATGGTGCGTGGTCATCGCCGCTTACTAGCGACTTATCGGGTGTTTGTCACGCGCGGTTACGCCGTCATTTGTGCGGTGACTGGTTTGCTCTCGATGCGATCGCGCTCGAGTTTTGCGACCGAACCCACCGTGGTGGCCGGGGCCGTAGGGGTGGCGGCCACTTCTTTTGGCGCCGCTTCGGGATGCGTGGGTTTCGCCGTAGGTGTCGAAGTAGTAGGCGTTGGAGTAATGGGTGTGGAAGTAGCCGGCGCTGCCATTTCACCACCCACTGCCGCGACTGACGCGGGCGTATGATGCGCGCCGCGCACCGGCGCTGTCGCAATCTCAGAAGCAGGCGAAACCGTTTCCACCGCCGGCGGCGTTACCGCTGCTTGCGCTGCCGCCCCATCAAGCTTGTGCTTATCCGAGCCGGACATGAGAAAGTTAAATGTCGTCATCCCGATGTTAAACCATTGGCCGATCGGGTAGCTCCAATCCCTGCGTTTATAAGGCAGCTGGTGCGCCGTAAAACTCTTCGTGAATGCGGCCGCCGCCTTCTCGCCAGTAAGGGTTGTGCGCCCGGCCATGGCGAACTTCCCGATACCCAGGCCCCAACGTGGGATTTTAACTCCTTCTTGCATCGCTTTTGCCAAACCGGCCGCATAGCCAGGCTTTTGTTTCGCGATCTCCGGCAAGGGCGATGGAAACACTGGCTTAGGTTCCAATGTTTCGTAGGTTCCGCTGATCACAAACGGCAAACGGCTTGCCCAGCATTTATTCAGCCATCCCGTGGCTTTGGTCGGATCATTGATGAGTGCGAGCGAACTAAAACCGGCCACCAAGGTGCCGCCGACAAAGATCTCGGAAATCAGTGCGCCACCCGGTTGGCTAAGTCCTGAAACCATCGCCAGCACGCCGCTTAATGCGCCAATTGCACCCGCCGTCTGCCGCGAGTGATTGAGAGGGTCGAACGCATGTTTGATGCGCATGCCGATATAGGGCAGCATCGGCATATCTTTGTAAGATTCCCGCTGCTCGGGCGTTTCTTTGTTTTTAATGAAGCCGCTGACGCCCAACCCGGTGATGGCGGTGCCCAGATAAAACATACGCTGCTTATGCAGCCCCGGTTTTTTCATGATTTTGGATTCGACCAGCTCGCCGATTTTTTTCTCGAGCGCCGCACCCTTTAAGCCGGATTTCTTGAGGATTTCTTCTTGTGCGTTCCAAATATCGCGGCTGATTTTACGGTTACGAAAGATCGACCCCATGATGACGGTCGTACCTGCCATGAGGCCAAGCTGATTAATGCGCGTGCTGTTTTGCCGCACCCATTCGGGCATACGCGCCTGGAAGGATTCCCGCATGCGATCCCACCAGCCTTTTTTCGCTTCGGGCTGACTTGGTTCAACGGCGGATTGCTTGGGCTGGGCTTGCGCCGCCTTCTCGCTAACATCTTTGCTTACAGCAGATTCACTCGCCGCATTGCTGGTCATATCGGTCGCGGTATCGTCGGCTTTTTTGTCGGTGGGTGATTGGGCGGTGCTGTGCGCGGGGTGATCCATAACGCGGCTCTCATTGATGAGTTTTCTATCTCGAATATAGCATAGCCGCGCGTGCTGATTATGACAGTTTGATGAAGTTTCGCGATCCGCTGGCGATGGAGCGACTAACGCTCTTTGTCGGCCCCGGTTACTTCAGCGATTTTATCGATCTTATCGCGCGTCGCGACACCGTTGAAAAACGATAGCGCCATCGCCGCACCGACGACCGTACCGACGGCACCATTGAAATAAAGCCGCTGTTTCGAGCGCGGGCTGAGGGTACGGAAACGGTCGATCGTACCCACGATCGGGGCGTTGCTTACCCCACGAAACTTAGATTCAAGCTGTTTCAATTCACCGTGGAACTTAACTTTTTCCGCGATGGTTGCTGTCCAATATTGCACCGGGGTTTCGTAGTTTTTTAATTGAATCGCATCCAGCCGTTTGAGGCGGCTATCGAAGTGTTTTTTGAAGGCCGTCGCATCGCGAATATCTTCATGGAAGAGATTGCTCACCGCTGCCGCCGAAGTCGCCAAACCACTCGCAATGCCAAGCCCGGCCGCCGTCAGCCATTCGGCAAGGCTGATGCCAAACGCGAAATCTTTGCGCTTTGGCTTCTCGTCGTGCGTTTTATGCGGCGTGCGATGTGTGTCGTCCACGGGGTCTCAACGGTTAAGTGAATCCTTATCCAACTTTAACCGTAACCCAGTTTGATGACAGTTTGATGACATAATGAAAAGAAAGTGAATATATCGCGCGAAGTAAGAAAACGACTTCACTTCGCGGAATAGCTCTCGATGATGATTTTGCCAGCCATGATGCGGTCTTTAGCGGTGGCGACATCCTCGATCAGCTGTTCGCGGATGAGGGCACGGTTATGCTGATCGACCGCGTAATCGAGCGCGCCTTCCTTGATGCCGAGATATTTGATCCCCGCACTCCAGCTGCCGTCATGCGCATTTTGTAAGGTCTCATACACCGCAACATCCACCCGCTTGACCATCGAAGTCAGCACGCGGCCGGGGAAAATGCCATTTTGATTACTATCGACCCCGATCGCGAGCTTGCCCGTCTCATCCGCCGCTTTGAGCACGCCAAGCGATGAGCCACCCGCCGCCGCAAAAATAATATCCGCCCCTTTGGCAAATTGCGCCTTGGCCAGGCTGTTCGCTTTCTCGGGGCTGCTCCAGGCCGTCGCGTTATCGCCGATCATTTCGACCGTAACCTTGGCATCCGGCGCGGCATAGGCAACGCCTTGGGTGAAGCCAAGCGCAAAGTTACGAATCAGCGGAATATCCATGCCGCCAATAAAGCCGATCTGCTTGCTGTTGCTGACTTTGCCCGCAATCATACCGACCAGAAACGCCCCTTCATGATCCTTAAACAGGATCGACTGCACGTTGGGGTAAAGCGGCGGGGCGAGGCCATCGATAATGGTGAAGTTGGATGCGGGGTAACGTTCCGCAAGTTTCATCACCGGCGGCACATAATTAATGCCCAAAAGAATAATCGGCGACGCCCCGGAATCGGCCAGTTTTTTGATCACGAGCTCAGGGTTGTCGCTCGCCTTCATCCGCACCACTTTGATGCGCTGATCGAGATCAGTTTCGGCACGGCCAACCCCGCTTAACGCCGAGTTGATAAAGGCGTTGTCGCTCGCTTCGCCCGCATATTGATAGACCAGCGCGGGCTTAAATACCTTCGAGGTCGCGGCGCGCGCATCGCTGATCGGCATTGCCATTCCCAGGCATAACACAAGGCAGGCGGTCAGAAAAAAAACAGAGCGCGGCATAGAACCAACTGTGTCTTGTGCGTTTGAACGATTCGTGAAAGATAAGCATAAGCGTTCACGCAACCAGAATCAACCAGGCTTTCTATGACCGACCCGAATCGCCTTCACGCCCTCGCACACGCCATCCATGATGCCGGGCTTGACGCCTACCTCGTCCCTATGGCGGATGAATTTCAAGGCGAATATATCCCCGCCTATGCCGCACGCCTACCCTACCTTACCGGCTTTGATGGCTCGGCCGGGCTTGGCCTGTTCTGGGCGAAGCTAGAGGCAAACCGCCGCCACACCTTGCTGGTCGATGGCCGTTACACCCTGCAAGCAGCGCAGCAGGTTGATGCTAGCATACTTGATGTGCATAACAGCGGCGAGGTTACCATCGCGCAGTGTTTGGGCACGGCCGATGCGCCCCTCGCGGTTGGCTTTGATCCCTGGCTTACGAGCGAGCATCAGCGCGAGCAATGGCAGCGCGCGCGCACCTCTCACCCTATCATCTGGCAAGCAGTGCCGGGCAATCTGGTCGATCGTATCTGGGCCGAACAGCCTGCCCCACCCGCGGGTGACGTGCATGTTCATCCGCTCGCCTTCGCCGGGGTCGATTATGCCCATAAGCGCGCCGCGGTGCTCGCTATCATGCGCGCCAACAACGCCGACAGCCTGGTGCTCACCGAGCCCGATAGCATTAACTGGCTACTTAATATCCGCGGCGCGGATGTGCCGTTTAACCCGCTACTGCTTGCCCATATGTTGCTGCGCGCCGATGGCACGGCAATCCTCTTCATGCACCCGCACAGGCTTGATGACGCCCTCGTTGCCTATTTCGCCGAACAGCGCGTGACCATTGCGCCGCTCGCCGATGTCTTTGAAAATCACCTGAGTGCCGACATATTTGGCCAGCGCGTGATGCTCGATAAAACCACCGTCGCCGCGGGATGGTTTTCACTTGTTACAGAACTTCGGCGTGAAATCATCGTCCATGACGACCCAACGAGCTTGGCCAAAGCCTGCAAAAACCCAACCGAGCTTTCGGGCACACGCGCCGCCCATCAGCGCGACGGGCTCGCCCTCACCCGCTTCTTGTATTGGTTCGACGAGCAAAACCTGCATGGCCGCCCGATCGATGAACTCACCGCGATCGACCATCTCGAGCAATGCCGGCGGGGGGACAATGCCTATCGCGGCCCAAGCTTTGCTACCATCGCCGGCAGCGGCCCGAACGGCGCGATTGTGCATTACCGGGCGAATGCGAGAAGCAACCGCCGTAGCCGCAGCGGTGAGCTATTTTTGCTCGATTCCGGCGGCCAATATGCGGATGGTACGACCGATGTCACCCGCACCATGTTTGTCACAAGCCCCGCCGGCGGCAGTCCTGCGCCCCTGATGCGCGAACATTTCACCCGGGTGCTCAAGGGCCATATTGCCCTGGCTAGCGCCCGCTTCCCCGCCGGCACCACCGGCAGCCAGCTCGACAGCCTCGCCCGCCAGTATCTATGGCAAGCCGGGCTCGATTACGATCACGGCACCGGGCATGGGGTGGGTTCCTATTTATGTGTGCATGAAGGCCCGCAAGGCATCAGCAAACGCGCCGGCGGGGTCGCGCTTATGCCAGGCATGATCCTCAGTAACGAGCCGGGCTATTACGCCGCCGGTCACTACGGTATCCGTATCGAGAATTTGGTGGTGGTGGTCGAGGCCGGGCAAATGCTGAGCGGCAAACCCATGCTCGCGTTTGAGACCATCACCCTGGCGCCGATCGACACCCGACTGGTTGATGTAGCGATGCTCTCAAGCGATGAACGCAACTGGCTGAACGCCTATCACCGCCGGGTACATGATGCGCATGCAAACGGGCTGGCAAGTGAGGCGCGGCGCTGGCTCATGCAGGCAACACGGGCGATTTAGGCGAACGAATGCTGAAATGCTAGCGGCTTGCCACCTGCTGCGGCAGTTTCGCCATCGGGTCAACCGCATGCTTGCCCTCGCGCACCGCAAAATGCAGCTGCGGTAGTTTCGCGTTACCCGACTGACCGACATAGGCAATCACCGCCCCGGCATTCACGCGCTGCCCCTTCGCGACGATGCTATTGCGCGCATGGGAGTAGGAGGTCATCGTCCCATCCGCATGGCGCAAAATCACCATATTACCATAGGTTTTGCTATCCTGACCGACAAACGCCACCTCGCCCGCCTGTGCCGCGCGGATCGGCGTGCCCTCGCGGGCTGCAATCACAATACCCTCATGCGATACCCCGTCCATCGGCTGACCGAACGCCTCGATCACCCTTCCCTCAACCGGCCATTGCCATGCGTTTGCGGATGGCGAGGCAATCGTGGTTGCCGTCGGTGATGGCACGCTCATCGTCGCGGCGGGCGCTTGCTGATATTGTGCAATCCACGGCTTGGCTTGATCCTGATCGTCATTACTTGCCTGGTGATCCACGCCTTGGTTCACCGTCGTTGCAACGCGCGCCGGGGTCACCCCACTGCGGCTGTAAAAGTTGTTCCCCCGGTCATCGACCTGGGCCAAGCGCTCTGTCGAACAGCCGGAAAGAAACACGGTAGTGAGAATCATAAAAAAGGCAACGGCAGATAGGCGCATGGCTTTCCCCTGAATGATAAAGGGTTTACGTTTAGAACATGCTTGCCAATACGACTCGGGGCTTAAAAAACACCCTTTTTATAATATTTTATCGCAGAATCTTCATCATTATTGTCTGCGTAAGAATGAGAAGTAACACACAGAATAATTGAACGCAATGGCAGTTTATATCCACCTATTAAATAAATATACGTTCAGTATATTCTGTGATGTTTTTGCCGCGCTTTGGCGTTGCGCCCCGCGTTGGGGTGACATCAGCAACCAGGCAAAGCGCGACGTGGCAATGCCCGTTAAGCGAAAGCCTTGCATCCGGCATTGGCTACTGCTAGGGCTTTGTCTTTCGGCACGATATTCCTACGAATATGGGTGCAACATTCAACCGGTTGCCGGGATATTTGATCGTCGGCACCCAACGAGCGAGGCACTATGCGTCATCTGTTTTTGCGTAAATCCGTAGCCCAAATTCAGGCCGAAGCGGCCACCACCGGCCTCAAGCGCACGCTCGGCAAATGGAACCTGGTCAGCCTGGGCATTGGCTGCATCATCGGTGCGGGGATTTTCGTGATGACGGGAACGGCCGCC
The DNA here is from genome assembly GCA_964652475.1 of uncultured Azospirillum sp. Classification (GTDB taxonomy): domain Bacteria; phylum Pseudomonadota; class Alphaproteobacteria; order Rickettsiales; family UBA3002; genus QFOX01. The sequence continues at coordinate 1,781 of CAZZCK010000023.1, read as the reverse complement.
GCCAACCATGCTGGCCCTGCCCTCATGCTGAGTTTTATTTTTACTGGCATTGCCTGTGCCTTCGTCGGCCTGTGCTACGCCGAACTGGCTTCGGTATTGCCAATCTCGGGCAGTGCCTACACGTATGCTTACGCCACCTTGGGTGAAGGCCTCGCCTGGGCGATGGGCTGGCTGCTCTTGCTCGAATATGGGGTCGCGGCGGCCACCGTCGCCGTCGGTTGGGCGGGCTATATGAACAGTTTTCTGCTCGGCTTTGGGGTGATGATTCCGCCGGAATTTACGGCAGCGACAGGCCAGCCTATTCCGGTCAGCGACGCGTTTCGGAGTTTGTATGAAGCCTCCGGTTTCACCGTTCAATCGCTGGTGTGGCAGGGCAAAACTATTTCTGCGCTTGCCTCTGCGGCGGGCGAAACCGTGTGGGGCATCTTCAACCTCCCAGCCTTTATCGGTATTGGTGCGGTCACTGCGCTCTTGATCGCGGGGGTCAGTGAATCGGCCAAGGTCAATAACGTCATTGTGTTTATCAAAGTCGCGGTGGTGATGGCCTTTGTGGTAATCGGCGCGTTCTATATCGATGTCGATAACTGGGTACCGTTCATTCCCGATAACACCGCACCCGGCGTCTATGGCTGGGATGGTATTTTCCGCGCGGCGAGCATTATTTTCTTTGCCTATGTTGGGTTTGAGGCGGTTTCAACCGCGGCGCAAGAAGCGAAGGACCCGCAAAAGGATATGCCGTTTGGCATTCTCGGCTCGCTGCTGGTGTGCACGATTCTTTATATCGGCGTTTCAGCGGTGCTCACGGGTGTCGTACCCTATCAACAACTAGGGGTGGCCGACCCGATGGCGGTCGCGGTCGATAAAATCGGCCTCGATTGGTTCGCATTTCTCATCAAAGTCGGCGCGATCCTTGGCTTAAGCTCGGTGATGATGGTGCTGCTTTACGGCCAGACGCGGATTTTCTACGTCATGAGCCGCGACGGGTTATTGCCGCAAGTGTTCAGCAAAATCCACGCGAAGTTCCACACCCCGCATATCAACACCATGCTGGTGGGCTTGCTGGTTGCGCTCGCTGCTGGGGTTACCCCCATTGGCCTGCTGGGTGATCTCGTTAGCCTGGGCACCTTGCTCGCCTTCATGATCGTGTGCTTCAGCGTGCTGTATTTGCGCAAAACCCAGCCGGATCTGCCGCGCCCTTTCCGCACCCCCGGCGCACCGCTGACCCCATTGCTGGGCATGGCAACCTGCGGCTATCTCGTTTATTCGATCTTTTTCGGCGGGTTTTTCAACCTCACCGAAAGCGGCGCGAAAGTGCTCGAATATACCGGGCCGTATGCCCTCGTCGGTGTGCTGATTTACGTGCTGTATGGCCGTCGGCATAGCAAGCTGCGCCTGGCCCATAAGGCTAGCCGCTAGCGGGATCACGCAAACGAGGGCCCGCGCGCAAGCACAGCGAGCGATGCGCGGCAGCGTTTTCGTATCATTGCGCGACCGTGTCTGCGATTGCACCATGTAGCGAAACATGGGTATAAACACTCCAACCACGCACGTTACGCTGACATAGCCCCTCATGATGCACGCCTCGCTACTCATCACCCATCACGCCGAGTTGATCCGCTTCGCGCACCAGCTCGCCGAGGCAGCGGGTGATGCCATTCGCCCCTATTTCGGTGCGCATGGCGTGGTCGAGGAGAAGCATGACCATAGCCCCGTCACCATCGCCGACCGCGCGGCGGAACAGGCCATGCGCGCGCTGATCGCGGCACGCTACCCCGAGCACG
>CAZZCK010000022.1:0-20795 GCA_964652475.1 uncultured Azospirillum sp. | reverse complement strand
GCTGCGGCACTGATACCAAACTCGCGGCGCAGGGCGTCGACCAGATCCGTTTTTTCCCAGCTGAAGGCGCCGTTCGCCTCGGGCGTGCGGCCAAAATGGCCATAGCTCGCAGTGGGCAAATAAATCGGGCGGTTGAGCTGCAAATGGGTGCGAATGCCGCGCGGGGAGAGGTTCACCATCTCTTGCAGCACTTTCTCCAGGCGCGCGGGGTCGACCTTCGGTGCGGCGTGGGTGTTGACGTAAAACGAAGTCGGGCGCGAGACGCCAATCGCATAGGAAAGCTGAATGGTGCAGCGTTCAGCAATGCCCGCCGCGACCACGTTTTTGGCGAGGTAGCGTGCGGCATAGGCCGCTGAACGATCGACCTTGGTCGGGTCTTTGCCCGAAAAGGCGCCGCCGCCATGTGGCGCGGCACCGCCATAGGTATCGACGATGATTTTACGCCCCGTCAGACCCGAATCACCATCTGGCCCACCGATGATGAATTGGCCGGTGGGGTTGACAAAAAATTGATTTTCCTCGGGCATCCAGCCTTTGGGCAAAATATCCGTCACCACGCCGCGCACCAGTTCGCGGATGGCGGCTTGTTCCATCCCCGCATGATGCTGAGTTGAAACCACGACCGAGGTCGCGCGCACGGGTTTGCCGTCCTTATATTCAAGGCTCACCTGGCTTTTGGCATCCGGCTCGAGGCCAGCAAATTTACCGCTACGGCGCCCTTGCGATAGCGCTTGCAAAATGCGGTGCGAATAATAGAGCGTCGCGGGCATTAAATCGGGCGTTTCGGTACAGGCGAACCCGAACATGAGGCCCTGGTCGCCCGCGCCCTCGTCCTTGTTCGCGGCGGAATCGACCCCGCGCGCAATATCCGCCGATTGCTGATGCACGTAGGTGCCGAACTTAAGCGTATTCCAGCTAAAGCCGCGCTGCTGATAGCCAATATCCTTGACCACCTGGCGGGCGATTTCTTCCATCCGCGCTGGGGTGACGCCATCCGCATCGCGAAATTCACCGGCGACGACCACCTGGTTGGTGCAGGCCATGGTCTCAATGCCGCAGCGCGCCTCGGGATTTTCGCTCAGGCAGGCATCGACAATCGCGTCGGAAATCTGGTCGCAGATTTTATCGGGGTGGCCTTCCGACACCGATTCACTGGTAAAAATATACGAATTTCGTGCTGAATATTGCGCGCTCACGAGCCACTCCCTTAGTGATTATAGATATGGGAATGACGCTGGCAGCCATCAATTTCCGCTTAGACCGGTTTCCTGATCGCTCAGGTAAGGTGGCCGCCAAGCAATCAAATGCCCACCTATGTCTCAACTGCCGATCTTGAAAGAAAACGTCAAGCGATTAGATCGCAGCGAACGATGAAGATTTATTTATCTTCGACACTCATCGCTTTAATCAGCTCGACAATCCGCTTGCGTACCGCCGGATTTTTCACGCGGTAATAGGCGCGCATGACTTCGAGCGTTTCGCGATTGTTGATGTCTTGATGTTCGAACGCCGGGGCATTTGGTTCAGCGGCAGCCATCATGGCAGCGTTCGCATCGTCGAGGGTGTAATCATCAAAGCCTTCAAAGAAATACGAAACCTGCACGCCCAGGGTTTTCGCAAAATCGTACAAGCGGCTGGCCCCCATGCGGTTAATCCCGCGCTCGTATTTCTGGATTTGCTGGAAGGTCACGCCGATTTGCTTGCCCACCGATTCCTGGCTGCGGCCAAGAAACGTGCGCTTCAGTCGCAAGCGACGACCGACATGAATATCAACAGGATGGGGGGTGCTCATACAGTTCACGCGAGTTAGGATTAACAAATACAACCATTAGCGGATTGCGTTAGCAAGTCAATTCTATTGATGCAAGAAAATTAATGGTTTCTTTATTTTTTGTAATATGATCTAATCATTAAAATTATAAAAAACAATATAGTAATAAAAATTATGACTCGCGTGCCATGCTGGGCGTAGAAAGTTTCTTCAACCGGAGCGGGTAACACCACATCCCGCACATCTTGTATATTCAGATCGATCTGCGCGCGGATGCGCCCATACGGGTCAACCAGTGCTGAAACGCCGCTATTGGCCACCCGCACCAACGGTAGCCCTTGCTCGATCGCCCGCATCCTCACCATCGCCAGATGCTGATGCGGACCGGGCGAATCCCCAAACCAGCCATCGTTGGTAAGGTTGAGCAGCCATGCCGGTCGTGCGCCTTCTTTTGCCACAGCCATCCAGGGGAAAATGACTTCGTAGCAGACGAGTGGGCTGAAGGATGGAATCCCTTTAATTATTAGGCTTTGCGGGCCACTCCCACGCGAAAAATCGATCGCCCCCGGGGTAATTTTATCGAGCGGCAACCAATGGCGCAGAGGGACGAACTCGCCAAACGGCACCAGCTGGTGCTTGTCGTAGGTGGCAAGAATATCGCCGTTTGCATTCACCGCCAGCACGCTGTTGAAGATTCGGATGGCGGCACGCGGGCCTTCGGCGCGCACAGCACCGGTGATCAGCAACGGCAGGGTGGGAATGCTCAGCGTGTGCGTATCACGCACCGTTTGCGGATAGGCCGTCTCGGGCCAGATCACTACATCCGGCTGATGGCTACGGCCAGGCTGCGTTGACAGTCGCCCGAGCGCTTCCATCGCCATGCGCTGCCCTGCCCGCGTTCCCTTGATCGCTTGCGGCACGTTTGGTTGCACCAAACGAATGATAGTAGCGCTATCCTGCGTTGGGGCGCGCAATCGCTGCATGCCCCAGCCATAGAAACCGCCGATCATCACTATCAGCAATACCACCATCGCCATGCGCAGCTGTATCGAGTTATGTTTGAGGGTAAGCATGACTGGGATCAACCCGACAAGCACCACCCAAACGCTGAGGCCGTAGACACCAACCCACGAAGCAATCTGGGCGAGCGGTAGGCTAACCAGGCTGATATATCCCGCCAAATTCCATGGAAACCCAAACAGACCGAGCGAGCGAAGATACTCGACCATTACCCACAGCAGCGCAAACAGCAACGGCGACATATGCGCCCGCAAGCGCCATACCAGCCACGCAAATAGCACAAACCATACCGCCATGATTGCGCTTAATCCGAGCACCGAGAACGGAATCATCCAGGCGAAGCGATCGCCATCCACCAACAGCGAATTGGCGATCCACCAGGTGCCGGCCATGGCCTGGCCGTAGCCGTAAAAAAAGCCCCGCCAGATTGTCTCGCCACGGGTAATGGCAGGCATTGGTATCGGGGCATGGGTGGGGCTAAGAAGCCAATAAAAAAGCGGTAGACTAATGAAAATGATCGGCCAACCGTTGAACGGCGCGAAGGCCAGCGCCATCATCGCCCCGGCCGCAAAGCTGATCACCCCCGATTGCCAGCGCGTCAGTTCCATGGCTTACATGCTATGCACATGCACATCGAGCACGGGTTTTTTGCCCAGCTCGTCGCGGATCATTTTGCGCATCGCACCGCGGATCGATTCATCGAGCATGCGCCCTTTGCCGCCACCGCGCGTGGCTTTGGCGACCGCTTCGATGACCTCGTCGCGCAAGGCGGCGAGGAGTTCTTTATCGTCCTTATCATCGAGGCAGCCGGGGGCCGAAATCATCGGCGGCAAGGCAAGCTGGCCTTTCTTATCCATCACCAGCGAGACCACCACAAACCCATCATCACGGATTTTGCGCCGCGTGCGAATAACCGCCGAGTTGCTATCGATAAACGTGCTGCCATCCAGCGCGAGGTAGCCCCATTCCACCGCCCCGATGATGCCTGGCTTCTCAGCAGTAAGGTTGATCACCACGCCGTTGGTTGGCTCAATTGCGATCGATACGCCCAACTCACGCGCGAAGGTCGCATGCTCGTGGATGTGGCGCGCCTCGCCATGCACCGGCACCGCGATTTTAGGCCGCACCCATTGATACATGCGCTTAAGCTCATCGCGTGCGGGGTGGCCGGAAACATGGATAAACCCGGTGCGGTCGTTCATCACCTCGGCCCCCATGCTGACAAATTTATTCACCATATAGCCGATATTGGCTTCATTGCCCGGAATGGTGCGCGAGGAGAAAATAACCGTATCGTTGGGCGAGAGCCGAATCGCTGGGTGCTCGTTGCGTGCAATTTTGCTTAACGCCGCGCGTGATTCGCCCTGGCAGCCGGTGCAGATGAACAGCACCCGATCGCGCGGGCATTCCATGCCTTGCACATCGGTCAAAAAGCTGGGGGCATCTTTCAAATAGCCGGCATCCTGCGCCGCATGCACCATCCGCCAGATCGATTTACCGGCAATGGCGACACTGCGCCCGGCGTCCTTCGCGGCATAAATAATCGTCTCGAGCCGGGCGATATTCGAGGAGAAAGTGGTGACAATGACCCGCTCGGGGCATTGGCCAATAATCTGGGTGAGTGCGGCGCGCACATCGACCTCGGAACCGGATTCACCCTCGACAAAGACATTAGTCGAATCGCAGACCATGGCGAGCACGCCTTCGTCGCCGTATTTGCTTAAAGTGGCCTCATCCGTCACCACGCCTACTTGCGGTGCATCATCGAGCTTCCAGTCGCCCGTATGCATAATCACGCCCTTATCGGTACGCAGCGCCACCGCATGCATCTCGGGGATGGAATGGGTGACCGGCACCATTTCAAAGCCAAACGGGCCAAGGTCATACTGCTCGCCCGCTTTCACCAAATGCACCTTGGCTTTGCCTTGCAGCCCCTCCTCTGCCAGCTTATTCTTGAGCACGGCGGCGGTGAAGGGTGTCGCATAAATCGGGCAGCCAAGCTCCGGCCATAGCGAGGCCACGGCACCGAGATGATCCTCATGCGCATGGGTCAGCACCAGGCCGACAATATCGTTTTTATAGGGCGTAATCGCGTCGATATTGGGCACCACAATATCGATCCCCGGCAAGTGCGGTCCGGCAAACCCGATGCCCAAATCGATCATGATCCATTTGCCCTTGTAGCGATACAAGTTGAGATTCATGCCGATTTCGTTCGCACCACCGAGCGGCACAAACAGCACGTCGTCGTTGTATTCGTTGAAGTTGAAGGCCATTAGTTTTTTCTTTCATGAATCAGGCGTAAGCCCCGGATCGTCAGGTCGGTATCAACCTGCGTGATGCTGGTGGTCGCCTCGGCATAAAGCGGCGCTAAGCCACCCGTGGCGATAACCGTCATTGCCTCGCCGCGCTCGGCCTTAATGCGGCTGATGATGCCCTCAATCAGCCCTGCATAACCATAAAAAATGCCCGATTGCATGGCGCTGGTGGTGGTGGTGCCGATCACTTTTTCGGGATGGGTGATGGCAATGCCGTGCAATTTCGCCGCCGCGCGCTGCAATGCTTCAAGCGACAGATTAATGCCCGGCGCAATCACCCCGCCCAAATACTCGCCTTTGCCCGAGACCACATCGAACGTCGTCGCCGTGCCAAAATCAATGACGATAAGGGCGGATTGATGCGCGCTCCAGGCCGCGAAGGCATTGATGAGGCGATCCGCACCGAGCTCACGCGGGTTATCGAGCAGAATCGGCATGCCGACATCGACCTCACCGGTTGTAATCAAGCGCGGCTCGAGATTGAGATACTGCCGCACGAAGGATTTGACGCCAAAATTCGCATCCGGCACCACCGAGGCCATGATGACCGCCGTGATATTTTTCTCAACGAGCCCCGCGCGCGCCATCAAGGCAAACAGCCATACCGCATATTCATCCGCACTGCGATGAGGATCGGTACGAATGCGCCACTGCGCCTTAACCGCCGCCCCATCGAACAACGCAAACACCAGATTGGTGTTACCAATATCAATCGCAAGCAGCATTAGGTTGCCTTCCTGTACTCAGAACACATCACCGCCCCAAAACTCCGTCATTGCGAGCGCTTAGCGAAGCAATCCAACTTGGTTACGGGAAAAGGAAAAAGATTTTTCTCCCAAATTTCTTTCTTACTGATCCAAAGATGGATTGCTTCGCTAAGCGCTCGCAATGACGCCGTGGAAATAGAGAACCCGAAAGCGTCCATTACGCCCGCTCCTTATAGAACACATCGCCCGCGGAAATCAGGGTCAGTTTCTTCTTTTTGTCGCGCAATTTCATGCATCCCTGGGCGTCGATCCCCTCAAATATCCCGGTAAATTGCTCATCACCGACAACCACCTCAACCGTTTTACCGAGCTGATGCGCACGCTTTACCCATGCCTTCTCGATTGGCGCGAAGCCTTTCATCGCCCATTGATCGTAGCATTCAATGAAATGATGTACGACCCGCGAGAGCACAATTTTGGCGCTGATCAGCTCGACCCCCGCATCGCGTAGGCACGTCGCCGGGAACATCACATGTTCGGGGAAGTGATCGACATTGACACCAATCCCCACCGCCACCCATTGGCGGGGTGTACTCGCCTCGTGCGTAGTGAAGGCTTCGAGCAAAATACCGGCGATTTTCTTGCCACCGATCAGCACATCGTTGGGCCATTTACAGGCGACTTTGGAGGGATCAGGAATAATCCCTTCAAGCGTTTGTGCGACCGCCAGCGAGGCCACAAACGAAAGCTGACTTAAGCGTGGCAGATCAACCGCGGGGGCAAGCAAGATGGTGGTAAATAAATTCCCGTCGTTCGAAATCCATTCCCGGCCCAGGCGACCGCGCCCGGCGGTTTGCCGCCGCGCCCAGATCACCGCCCCGTGCGAAGCGCCAGCGCCAGCCAGGCGCTGGCTTTCCGCATTGGTGCTATCAAGCACATCGTAGGACAGCAGATGATAATCATGAAGCAGTGATTTTTCGACTAGCTTGGCCATCAGCTAAAAACTCCCGCGGCATTCGTGGCTGCATTGAGCAGAGCCGCAGGATAGAGGAAGAATAGCGCCGTCACAAGCGCGCAGATCAATAGCACTGCCTGGCTGAATCGCGGCACATAGCGCTCAAGCCCCAGCACCGGCTCATCGAAATACATGATCTTGACGATGCGCAAATAGTAAAATGCCGCCACCACCGAAGTCAGCACGCCAATCACGGCCAGGGTGTAAAGCTCCGCCTGAATCGCCGAGAGGAAGACAAAGAACTTGCCGTAAAACCCGGCGAATGGGGGGATCCCCGCCATCGAGAACATCATCAGCAGCATGAATAATGCCCCACGCGGCGAGGTTTTCGATAAGCCTGCGAGGTCGGAAATATTCTCAACCTGCTCGCCCGCACGGCGCATGAACAGCACAAAACCAAAGGTGCCCACACTCATGAATAAATAGAGCGCGAAGTAAATGAGGACGCCTTTAATCCCCTCCGTCGTCCCGGTCGCAAGGCCGACCAGCATATAGCCCACATGGCCGATCGAACCATAGGCGAGCAGGCGCTTGATATTGGTTTGGGTGAGCGCGCCAAACGCCCCCACCATCATCGACCCCACCGCGATAATCGCGAGGATAGACTGCCAATCGGGCAGCAAATTGGCGAACGGATCCATCAGCAAGCGAATGAAAATGGCAATCGCCGCGATTTTGGGGGCGGTGGCGAACAGCATCGTCACCGGGGTTGGCGCACCTTGATACACATCCGGCGTCCACATATGAAACGGCACCGCCGAGATTTTGAAACACAGCGCTACAATCAGCATCACCATGCCGACAATCGCTCCATAAGCCACCGGCAATTGCGAATCTTCGCCCGCGCTGAATAGCTCCGTCATCGCCGTGAAATTGGTGGTGCCGGTGTAGCCATAGACCAGGCTTGCACCAAACAGCAGCATGCCAGAAGCCAGCGCGCCGAGCACAAAATACTTCACGCCCGCTTCGGAGCTAACGGCGTTATCACGATCAAACGTGGCGAGCACATAAAGCGCCAGCGACGACAGCTCGAGGCCCAAATAAAGCGTCAGCAAATCATTGGCCGAGACCAGCACCATCAACCCCGCAGTCGAGAGCAGCACCAGCACCGGATATTCGAATTTCTTATGCGGCCCGATCATCAGCCAATCAAAGCTCATACCAAGCACCAGCGCCGCTGCAACGAGGATCATGCATTTGGCAAACTGGGTGAAATGATTGACCGCCAGCATGTCGTTGAACAAGGTTTCATCAAGCCCGACGGTGGGCCATGCATAATAGGTAGCCACCAGCATGAGGCCCATAGCAAGCACGGTAATGCCACCGGTTGCCCGTGCGCCACGAAATGCCCCCAGCGCCAGCAACACCAGCGCCCCACCGAGAATAATAAGCTCCGGTGTGATCCGCGCGAATTCAGCAAGGGTAAAGACACTTTCCATTATTCTTCCTCATCGGCGCTGGGCGCGGCATTGGTTGGCGCTGCCGCTGGGGTGGTCGGTGCAGACTTGGTAGCGGCGTCTGGCGCATCACTCACGGCCGGTAAGTCGGCAGGGGGTAAGGCTTCCGCAGCGGCGGGTGGCGCGATGTCGCTCGCTGCCGGTTCACCGCGTGGCATGTCGTCGTTCACCTGCTTGAGTAGCTGGGCGACGCTCGCAGTCGTCGGCGCACTGATCGAGGTCGGGTGAATGCCAAGCCACAACACACCGAGTGCGAGCGGCACAAAATAAAGCCATTGGCTGGTGTTCATATCCTTCATCGTGCCGACATGGCTGTTGGTCACCTCGCCAAACACCACCCGGCGATAGAGCCACAGCATATACGCCGCGCCAAGAATCAACCCCGTCGCCGCAAATATTGCTGCCCAGGGTGCCACTGCGTAGGTGCCGACTAATACCAGCATTTCACCGACAAAGCCCGAGGTCGCGGGTAAACCGGCCGAAGCCATCGTAAATAGCATGAAGAAGGCCGCGAAATACGGCATACCATGCACCACACCGCCATATTCCTTGATCTCACGCGTATGCATCTGATCGTACATCACGCCCACACAGAGGAACAGCGCGCCCGAGACAATCCCGTGCGAGATCATTTGGAAAATCGCCCCATCGATCCCCTGCTGAGTGAAGCTGAAAATACCCAGTGTCACAAAGCCCATATGCGCGACGGAGCTATAGGCGATCAGCTTTTTCATATCCTCCTGCACGAGGGCGACGAGCGAGGTATAGACCACCGCCACAATACTCAGGATAAACACAAAATCGGCAAAGTAATGCGAGGCTTCGGGTAGCATCGGCAACGAGAAACGCAAGAAGCCATAGGCCCCGAGTTTGAGTAGAATACCCGCCAGAATGACCGAGCCGGCGGTGGGGGCTTGCACATGCGCATCGGGCAACCAGGTATGCACCGGCCACATCGGCACTTTCACCGCAAAGCTTGCAAACAGTGCGAGCCATAACCATTGCTGCACGCCAAGGCCAAGGCTCGGCGCTTGTGCCATGAGGGTGGGGATATCCGTCGTCCCGAAAGTGAAATAAAGATAAAGCACCGCAAGTAAAAACAGCACCGAGCCAGCCAGTGTGTAGAGAAAAAACTTATACGCCGCATAGATACGGTTCTTGCCACCCCAAATGCCGATGATGAGATACATCGGAATCAGCACCGCCTCGAAGAACAAATAGAATAGCAATAAATCAAGCGCCACAAAGGTGCCGATCACCAGTGCCTCAAGGATGAGGAACAGCGCCATGAACTCACCGACGCGCGTATCGATCGACCGCCAGCTGCACGCCACACAGATAGGCATGAGGAAGGTTGTCAGCAGGACCAGCCACAGCGAAATCCCATCCACCCCGAGATGGTAATGAATATTATATCCCTCAAACCAGGGCGCTTTTTCGACAAACTGGAAGGCGGCGCTGCCACCATCAAACCCGAACAGCAACGTCAGCGATAGGGCAAAAATCACAAGCGTTGCAATCAACGCCAACCAGCGGGCAGCAGTCGCGCCGTTCTTTTCGCTACGGCCAGAGAAATAGATAATGGCAGCACAGATCAGGGGCAAGAGAATGAGGGATGTGAGAATATGGGTCATCAGCGATTCACCGTGTAAACAAGCCAGCTCATCAGCACCAGAAGTCCGGCGATCATAGCGAAGGCGTAATGGTATAAAAATCCGGTTTGCGCGCGCGCCGATTGGCGTGCCACCACGCGGCTGATGAAGGCCGCACCGTTGGGGCCCAGATTATCAATCACGCGCGTATCGATCATCCGCCATAGCCAGCGGCCACCTGTCACTGCCGGGCGCACAAACAGCCGGTCATAGAGCTCATCGATGTACCATTTATTGAGCAGGAATTGATAAATACCACCGAAGCGCATCTTGAGCAGTACCGGCAATTCCGGGCGACGCATATAGAACAGGAACGCTAGGCTGATGCCCGATACACCCGCAATCAACGGCGCATAATGAATGAGGAATGGAGCGTGATGCTCCGCATGTTCGCCATGACCGAGAATGGTGATCGCGCCATTCCAGAATGCGAGCGATGGATCGAGAATGCCCCAGACATAAAAACCAATAGCCCCGGCGAACATCGCTCCAAGCACCAGCGGCACTAGCGGTAGCAGCATGATTTTCGGCGATTCATGCACATGATCCATCGTGTGCTTATCGGCGCGCGGGGTGCCGTGGAAGGTCATGAACAGCAAGCGCCAGCTGTAAAATGCGGTCATGAAGGCGGCGGCGATACCGAGTGTAAAAGCCACATAGCCATGGGTGCTGCCCGCCGCATAGGCCGCTTCCAAAATACCATCCTTCGAGTAGAACCCGGCGAATAGCGGAATCCCCGCCAGCGCCAGCGAGCCAATCCACATGAAGGCATACGTATAAGGAATCTTACGCCAGATACCGCCCATCTTGCGCATGTCCTGCTCGCCCGACATCGCGTGGATGACCGAACCCGCACCAAGGAACAGCAGCGCTTTGAAAAAGCCATGGGTGAAGAGGTGAAAAATCGCCGCGTTATAAGCCGAAATGCCGCAAGCGAAGAACATATAACCCAGCTGCGAACAGGTGGAATAGGCAATCACCCGCTTGATATCGTTTTGCACCAGGCCAATCGTTGCCGCGAAAAACGCGGTAAACGCGCCAACATAGGTCACCACCATCAGGGCAGTCGGCGCCAGTTCAAACAGCGGCGAGCAGCGCGCAAGCATGAACACACCGGCGGTCACCATGGTCGCGGCATGGATGAGTGCGGAAACCGGCGTTGGGCCCTCCATCGCATCCGGCAGCCAGGTATGCAGCAAAAACTGCGCGGATTTGCCCATCGCGCCCATGAACAGCAGCAAGCAAATCGTATCCATCACCGGTACGGTCATCCCGAACATCGTCCAGCTCGCATCCGGTGTGCTGGCGTGGAGCTCCCCCGCCGCCTTAAATACCGTCGCAAAATCGACCGAGTCAAAGGTGAGGAAAATAGCGGCGATGCCAAGCGCGAAGCCAAAATCACCCACGCGGTTGACGATGAACGCCTTCATGGCGGCCGAGTTGGCACTTGGTTTTTTGAACCAAAAACCAATCAGCAGGTAGGAGCACAGCCCCACCCCTTCCCAGCCGAAGAACAGCTGAATAAAATTATCCGCCGTCACCAGCATCAACATGCTGAAGGTGAACAGCGAGAGATACGCCATGAAGCGCGGCTTATGTTCGTCATGGCTCATATAGCCGACCGAATAAATATGCACGATGGCCGCCACCCACGTGACAAGCACGAGCATAATCGCAGTCAACGTATCGACCTTGAGGCTCCACTGTGTTTTGAAATCGCCGGATTGAATCCAATCGAGCAGATGGACATTCACGGTGAGATCATACCCCGTGATGCGGCCAAAAATGAGGGCCGCAAATAGCGCCGAAAGCACCATCGGAATGCAGGTGGCAAGCTGCGCCCGCGTATCGCCAATGCTGCGCACGAACAGGCCACTGATCAGCGCCCCGATGAGCGGCAAGAAAATACAGGCGACAATCATTTCATTCAGCGAGAGCATGAAGCGTTAACCCTTGAGTGAGGAAATATCGTCAACATCGATCGTGCTGCGATTGCGGAAATAGACGACGAGAATGGCGAGGCCAATCGCTGCTTCCGCCGCCGCCACCGTCAGCACAAACACGGTGAAGACCTGCCCGCCCAGATCGGCAAGTTTAACCGAAAACGCGACGAAATTGATGTTCACCGCAAGCAGCATCAGCTCGATCGACATCAGCAGCGTGATAATATTTTTACGGTTCAAAAAAATCCCGCAAATACCGGTGACAAATAGCAATGTTGCCAGCATCACGTAATGGCCGATGGTGATCGAGCCATACAGCGCGGTCGTCATCGGCGCGGCATTCATCATCGCAGTGGCTGCAACATCTTCCATGCTAGATGCCCTCCCCTGGCTTCGCCTTGACCATCACCACCGCCTCGTCGCGCGTGCGCGCCATTTGCTTGGCGATATTCTGCCGCTTCACGCCCAGCCGCTCGCGGTGGGTAAGCACAATCGCCCCGATCATCGCCACCAGCAAAATGATGCCCGAAAGCTGAAAGGCGATGAGATAATCGGTGTAGAGCACACGGCCAATCGCATGGGCATTGGTAACTTGCGTGACATCCGGCACCGGGCTTGCGGCCTTGGCCAACATCGCGGGCGAGAGGATGGAGCTATAAAGCAGCCCACCCAACTCAGCGAATAAGATGACTGCGACACCAATCCCTAGTGGCAAATGCGAGGTAAACCCAGCGCGGATTTTTTCGATATTGATGTTGAGCATCATCACCACAAACAGGAACAGCACCGCGACCGCGCCGACATAGACAATCACCAGCGTCATCGCGATATATTCCGCACCCAAAAGCACAAACAGGCCCGCCGCATTGAAAAAGGCGAGAATAAGGAAAAACACCGAATGCACGGGGTTTTTGGCGGTAATTACCATGAGCGCCGCCGCCATCAGAACGCTGGCGAAGACATAAAACAGGATACTGGTGACATCGGCGATCATCGTTCTTTCGCAATCTCTTTTTCTATTGCCTTAGCGGATAGGCTGGTGGCTCACAAGTGGTTTAGCGGTATTCGGCATCCGCTTTCAAATTCGCAGCAATCGCCGGTTCCCAGCGGTCGCCGTTTTCTAAAAGTTTGGTTTTGTCGTAAAATAATTCTTCGCGCGTTTCGGTGGCGTATTCAAAGTTCGGCCCCTCGACAATCGCATCGACCGGGCAGGCCTCCTGGCAGAAGCCGCAATAGATGCATTTGGTCATATCAATATCGTAGCGCGTGGTGCGGCGCGATCCGTCGTCGCGCGTTTCAGCCTCAATCGTGATGGCTTGCGCCGGGCAAATCGCCTCGCACAGCTTACAGGCAATACAGCGCTCTTCCCCATTGGCATAACGACGCAGCGCATGCTCACCCCGAAACCGTGGGCTAAGTGGCCCTTTTTCGTAGGGGTAGTTAATCGTCACCGAGGATTTGGTGAAAAAATATTTGAGCGTCAGCCACATACCCGAAAGCAATTCGGTCAGCAGAAACGAGCGCGTAAAGCCGGAAAGCGATGCCATGGTTTAACCCGGTAAATTATTGGTGAAAACGAGATAGCCCGCGGTGAGCACCACCCACAGCAGCGAAAATGGCAGGAAGATTTTCCAGCCCAGACGCATCAGTTGATCGTAGCGGTAGCGCGGGAAAGTGGCGCGCACCCATAGGAAAACAAACAAGCATAGGCAAATTTTGAGGATGAACCAGATGCCCGCTGGCACAAAGCCCATGAAATCCCCCGCGAAGGGCGACTGCCAGCCACCGAGGAATAGCGTCACCGTCATCGCGCTCATCAAAATCATGTTGATGTATTCCCCAAGGAAAAACAGCGCAAAGCTCATCGAAGAATATTCGACGTTGTAGCCCGCCACCAGCTCGCCCTCGGCCTCGGGTAAATCAAACGGCAAGCGGTTGGTTTCCGCCAGGCCCGAGACGAAGAAAATCACGAACATGGGCAAGAGCGGAAAGCCACCCGAAAGAATATTAAATGCATACCAATGGGTGATCCCGCCCGCTTGCGCGTGGACAATATCATTGAGGTTGAGCGAGCCGACATAAAGCAGCACGGTGATAATCACGAGGCCAATCGACACTTCGTAACTCACCATTTGCGCGCTACTGCGAATCGCCCCGAGGAAGGCATATTTCGAGTTTGATGCCCAGCCCGAGATGATAATGCCGTACACTCCGAGCGACGACACCGCGAACAGATACAGCACGCCGACATTCAAATCCGCGACTACGAATTCGTTCGAAAATGGAATCACTGCCCAGCCCAGCAGCGCCAGCGCAAAGGTAATCATCGGCGCGAGGAGGAACATCACTTTGTTCGCCTTGGTCGGGATAATCGTTTCCTTCATGAACAGCTTGAAGCCATCCGCGAATGGTTGCAGCAGCCCAAATGGCCCGACCACGTTGGGCCCGCGGCGAAGCTGCATGGCTGCAATCACTTTGCGCTCGGCATAGGTCAGCATCGCCATCGCAATCAAAAGCGGCACGGTGATGAGCAAGATTTTACCGACGATGAGAAGCGTCGGTAAAATCGCATTGAGCCATAATTCGCTGGTCAAAAATTCGCTCATGCGGCCTTCTTCTCTCGCGTTTGGCGCACGGAATCCGTGCATTCCGCCATCGTTTTACTCGTACGGCTGATGGGATCACTCATATAAAAATTATGAATCGGGTAGTCAAACTTCTCGGGCGTAATTGCCGCCGCAGAACCCGTTTGTGGTTTCCATGTGGCCAGCGCGCGTCCATCGATATTCGCAAAGGTTGGATACTCAGCCGCAATACGTGCCAGCAATTGCTTGTGATCCGCATAGGCAAGCGGCTTGCCCAGCGCGTTCGCCAGGCTCGCTACAATCTCCCAATCTTCGCGCGCCTGACCGGGCGGAAAAATCGCGCGGCGGGTTTCCTGCACACGTCCTTCGGTGTTGACATAAAGTGCATTTTTCTCGGTGTAGGCGGCGCCCGGCAGCACCACATCCGCCCGGTGGGCGCCAATATCGCCATGATGGCCCTGATAGACCACGAACGCATCACCAAAATAGCTCATATCGATTTCATCGACTCCAAGCAGATAGACCATTTGAATTTCTTTTTTCCCAATCGCCGCGATGATGCCGGCCATATCATGCCCACCGGCTTGCGGCACAAAGCCGACATCGAGCGCACCGACGCGCGCCGCCGCATAATGCAGCATGTTGAAGCCGTTCCAGCCCTCGCGCACGACATGGCATGCCGAGGCGATTTGCTTCGCAACGGCAAGCACCGCGTCACCATCCGCGCGCGCGAGTGCACCTGCACCAAGGATAATCAACGGATTTTTGGCGTTTTTCAGTAATTCAAAAACTGCATGCTTACCACTGGCAATCTCGGATAGGATTTGTGGGTTATCGCCCAGTTGCTGCACGGGAAAGGTTAAATCAAACGCCGCACCCACATTAAACATTTGCGCGCCGTTGTTCAGGTACGCCTGACGCAAACGGGTGTTGACGAGCGGCGCTTCATGGCGCGGGTTGGTGCCAATCATCAGCACCACATCGGCGCGCGCAAGGCCAGCAATGCCGGTATTCATGAGGTAACTGGCGCGGTCGCTCGTATCAATCTTTGCACCATCCTGGCGGCATTCAAGGTTGGGCGAACCCATCGCTTGCATCACATCTTTCAGCGCCATCATGGCTTCCACATCGCTCAAATTTCCGGCGATAGCAGCAATCTGGCTTGGCTTGAGCGCATTCATTTTGCCAGCAACCGTCTCAAGCGCCTCTTCCCAGCTTACTTCGACCAGCTTACCGTTTTTGCGGATATACGGGCGATCAAGCCGTTGCGACTTCAAGCCATCACAGGCAAAGCGGGCTTTATCGGCCAGCCATTCCTCGTTCACTTCGTCGTTCAAGCGCGGCAGAATGCGCAGCACCGCCTCCCCGCGTGTATCGATGCGGATGTTGCTGCCCACCGCATCGAGCACGTCGATGCTCTCCGTTTTTGTTAGCTCCCACGGCCTTGCATTGAAGGCGTAGGGCTTGGATGTGAGCGCGCCGACGGGGCATAAATCAATGATATTTGCCGAAAGCTCGCTCGTCAGCGCGCGTTCGAGGTAGCTGGTGATTTCCATATGCTCGCCACGGCCCAGCGCGCCAATTTCGGGCACGCCCGCCACTTCATCCACAAAGCGCACGCAGCGTGTACAGTGAATGCAGCGGGTCATCGTGGTCTTGACCAGCGGCCCCATGTTTTTTTCTTCTACCGCGCGTTTATGGTCGGTGTAGCGGCTGGTGCCACTGCCATAGGCCATCGCTTCGTCCTGCAAGTCACACTCACCGCCTTGGTCGCAGATCGGGCAATCGAGCGGGTGGTTGATGAGCAAAAACTCCATCACCCCTTCGCGGGCTTTTTTCACCATCGGCGTGTTGGTGAAGACTTCCATGTTCGGGCTAGCGGGCAGCGCGCAGCTGGCTTGTGGCTTTGGTGGCCCGGGCTTCACTTCCACCAAACACATGCGGCAGTTGCCCGCAATTTTTAAGCGGTCATGGTAGCAAAAACGCGGGATCTCTACGCCCTCGCGATCACAGACCTGAATGACTGATTCCCCGGCATTAAATTCTACTTCGCGTCCGTCTAGTTTCAATGTTGGCATGCTCGTTTCCTTGTATCGTTCAATACTCTGCGACTTAACCGCCAAAGCAATTAGACATAGTGAATTCTATCAAACCCGCTTTATTCATAAATAGTGCTGGGCTATGGATTAATGCAAAATGATTAACCACTACATCATTACATAATTGTATATCCGTAGTCTTGCCCGCGCTGGTTATTTTGCAAAATCCTCCGAAGCTAGTATTTTTTCCAGCAGAAACTGAAATCAACATTGAGCAGTTGCTAATTTTTCCTGTAACCCCGATTTTTTTTGCATCTGCATTAAATGCTCCGTTACGCTCATTAGAGTTAGGAAGCATATTAACGGTGTAAGTCTCAACATATTTACCCTCAACAGGCTCATCGCTGAAAGGGTCATACTTAATTGATACTGACTCTCCATCAGAAGGAATACTCACCGAGTGAACAGCGGCAAAAGCTTGCCCACAAAGCATTACTAACGGAATTGCTGTAAGGGCAACGCGCACTAAGCTACCCTCTTCTGGTTAGCGGTAAACTCATCAATCCGACGTTCGATCTCAGGGCGGAAATGGCGCACGAGGCCTTGCACGGGCCACGCCGCGGCATCGCCCAGCGCGCAAATGGTATGGCCTTCGATACGGCTTGCCACATCGAGCATATGGTCGATATCCGCGCGCGTTGCGTTACCCACCACCATGCGTTCCATCTGCCGCCACAGCCAGCCGGTGCCTTCGCGGCATGGAGTGCATTGGCCGCAGCTTTCATGCATGTAAAATTTGCTGAGGCGCGCGATGGCTTTCACAATATCGGTGCTCTTATCCATCACAATCACCGCTGCGGTGCCCAGCCCCGTGCGCGCTTCTTTCAGCGCGTCGAAATCCATCAGCACCGTATCACACACACTTTTTGGAATCATCGGGCAGCTGGAGCCACCGGGGATGACCGCGAGCAGATTATCCCACCCACCGCGTACGCCGCCGGCATGTTTCTCGATCAACTCGCGCAGCGGAATACTCATCGATTCCTCGACATTGCACGGCGTGTTGACATGGCCCGAGATGCAGAAAATTTTGGTGCCGGTGTTGTTGGGGCGGCCAAAGCTGGCGAACCATTCGGGCCCGCGGCGCAGAATTTCCGGCACCACGGCGATGCTCTCAACATTATTGACGGTCGTCGGGCAACCCCACACACCCATGGCAGCGGGGAATGGCGGCTTCAAGCGTGGCTGGCCTTTTTTACCTTCGAGCGATTCGATCAGCGCGGTTTCCTCGCCGCAAATATAGGCCCCGGCACCACGATGCACGAACACATCAAAATCATAGCCCGATTTGCAGGCATTCTTGCCGATGAGACCCGCATCATAGGCCTCAGCCACCGCTTTTTCGAGGGCGTGGTATTCATGGCCATATTCACCGCGAATGTAAATGTAAGCCGCCACCGCACCAATCGCAAAGCCGCCGACAAGGCAGCCCTCGATCAGCTTGTGTGGGTCGTTGCGCATGATCTCGCGGTCTTTGCAGGTGCCCGGTTCCGACTCATCCGCATTCACCACCAAATAGGCTGGGCGACCATCGCTCACTTTGGGCATGAAGCTCCATTTCATGCCCGTGCTGAACCCTGCCCCGCCGCGCCCACGCAAGCCCGAGGCTTTCACCTGATCGATAATTTTATCGCGTCCCCACGAGAGAATCTCCTTGGTCGTGCTCCAATCCCCGCGCGATTTTGCGCCAGCTAAGCCCACATCATGAAAGCCATAGAGATTGGTAAAAATGCGATCTTTGTCCTGTAACATATCAGCTCTTTGTTTGTGTCATCAAGGTTTCGGGCGATGGGATCAGCTCAGCAGGAACCGCAATCTCAGGCTCACCCACCGCATACGGCGCGATAGCGTAGACCTGGAAACGCACCATCCAGCCTTCTTTACCGTAAAACACGGTGCAGCTATCGCAGCCATTTTCGCTGATATAGGGCTCGCTACGCGCACGGGCTTCCTCGAACAGATCGCTCGGATATTTTTTGACGAGCGCCTGTTGAATAAAACTATCCAGCGCGCGAAGCTGCTCGGGCTTGAGGCGGGCAACGGGATCCACTAATTGGCCGGTCGCTAGGTCAAAGGTCATCCCTTCCGTCCCCGATAAGGGATGGGCGCCACCGGCACTCTGGGTTGCATAGGTCGTCAGCAGCGTAAGAGTTCTGGGTGTCTGATAGGCGACAATATAATTCGCGGTCACTTCGTTGGCCATCATGCCCGCCGGTGGTGCTGCCGTGCTCGTCCCTTCGCAGGATTCAGCCGCCAGTTTTTCAGGCAATAGGGCCAGCTGCGTGTTGATACTCGCGGCCACCCCAGGCGCAATCCCGCTGACCACTGGCTTTTTAATATCCGCTTTGCAGATACATTCATTGAATAATTTGGGGTTCGCGGTGGGCGCGCAATCGGGAGCCAAAAAGAAGCCGGATTTCACCAAGGCGGAATCAATCGTGACCTCTGCGAATGCCGGCGCGGCGACCAGCACGCAGAGCATAGCCACCCCCGCAGCTATCCATCCCGATTTTTTAGGCAGGGGATTCCGACGCTGGCCGGCATGGAACGAGAACAATCTGTTGCGCGTGAGCCTCATGCACCTGCCTTCGTGGTTAAACTCGTCAGCCCGCCCGCAGGCTCGGAGGTGGTGCGACCGGTTTGCGAGCCCACTTTAGGCTTACCGCCGCGTTGCAGGGTTAAAATCAGCTCACGCGTTGATTCATAGGTGAGATCTTCGTAAAATAATTCGCTGCCATCATGGCCGTCGATCTGCACCATGGGGGCGTTCGCACAGGCGCCAAGGCACTCGACTTCACGTAAGCTGAACATGCCATCCTTGGTGGTTTCGCCCATCTCGATGCCGAGTGTGTCGCGGCAGGCCTTCACCACCGCGTCGCTGCCCGCCAGCCAGCATGGTGTGGTGGTGCAGCATTGAATGAAATGCTTGCCAATGGGGGCGAGGTTGAACATCGAATAAAAACTCGCGACTTCATGCACGCGGATGACCGGCATGTTGCAAATTTTGGCAACCACCTCGATCGCCGCTTGCGGCAGCCAGTTTTGGTTTTGCTTTTGCGCCATCCAGAGTAGCGGCATGACGGCCGATTGCTCGCGCCCAGCCGGGTATTTGGCAATAATGGCGGGAATCTTCGCCGCATTCTCTGCCGTGAAGGCGAAGGTGGCGGGCTGTTCGGTTTTTTTTGTGATCTGCATATCAGTATTTTGTATTTAGTAGTTGGTATTTGGTGGAATCTAGCGTGGGCTGAAGTTTACTTTTCAGTGATGTCATCAGCGCATTCAACATACGCGCGATTTCACGAGTTAATTGTAACATGCGCAATAAAGCCTCCTCATCGATATAATTGAGCGATTGCGCGATGCGCACTTGTGTTTCACATTCCATGAGCGATGCATACGCAATATTGAGGAAACGTATATAGTCTTTCGTCGATTTTCGAGCACTACCCTCGGCTATATTCGACGGAACAGAAACCACCGATCGGCATAGCTGATCCGTCAAACGATACTGTTCTTTGCGTGGGAACTCATCCGTCATCCGGTATATCTCGACCACTAAGGTCATGGCTTTCTGCCAGACCTTCAAATCAGCATAATCCTGAATTTTTTGCGTCATCACTAAATACCAACTACTAAATACAAAATACCATTGCTCATCGATCAATCTCCCCGAACACCACATCCAGCGTTCCAATAATCGCCGAGACATCGGCCAGCATGTGGCCACGGCTCATGAAATCGAGCCCCTGCAAATGCGCAAAGCCCGGCGCGCGGATATGGCATTTATAGGGGCGATTCGTGCCATCACTCACCAGCACCACGCCAAACTCGCCCTTGGGGGCTTCCACTGCGGTGTAGGTTTCACCTGCCGGCACTTTGTAGCCTTCGGTATACAGCTTGAAATGGTGGATCAGCGCTTCCATCGATTGCTTCATCAGGCCACGGCGCGGCGGGGCGATTTTCGGGTCACCCGTTACCACCTCGCCTTTGGGCATTTTCGCGACACATTGCTTAATGATGCGTAAGCTCTGGCGCATTTCTTCCATCCGCACGAGGTAACGGTCGAAGCAGTCACCGTTTTTGCCCACTGCAATATCGAAATCGAGTTCACTGTAAATTTCATAGGGCTGACTGCGGCGCAAATCCCAGGCAATGCCGGATCCACGCAGCATTGGGCCGCTGAAACCCCAGGCTTGTGCTTGCTCGGGCGTCACTACACCCACATCCA
>CAZZCK010000021.1:0-23852 GCA_964652475.1 uncultured Azospirillum sp. | reverse complement strand
TCGGTATGGAAGAGCCAACGCCCAATGCACCCGAAATCACCCCGGCCATTATCCTCGTCCCCCTCATCGCGTTTGATGGTGAGGGCTATCGCTTAGGCTATGGCGGCGGCTATTACGACCGCACGATGGAAGCGCTGCGCGCCGTTGAAAAACCGCCGCTCTTTATTGGCGTGGCCTACAGCATGCAAGAAGTCGAGCTGGTGCCCACCGACGAACGCGACGCACCACTGGATGGCATCCTCACCGAGCTGGGCGTGAGCATGTTTTGAGTGCCTGGTGCTTAGTGCCTGGTGCCTGGTTAAAAATGCACTGGCTGTAGCTGCTATCTTGCTTTAACTAGGCACCAGGCACTAAGCACCAGGCACTTCTTATGAAACTTCTCTTTTGTGGCGATGTGGTCGGGCGCAGCGGGCGCGATGCGGTGAAGCGGCACCTGCCCCAGCTTCGCACCCAACACACACTCGATGCGATTGTCGTCAACGTTGATAACGCCTCGGGTGGCTTTGGCGTTTCGGGCGAAACCATCCGCGATTTCAAAGGCCATCACATTGATGTGCTCACCGGCGGCGATCATGTGTTCGACCAGAAAGACGCCCCCTCACTGCTTGGTAACGAGCAATGGCTGCTGCGCCCGCATAATTTCCCGCCATCCGTTCCTGGTTCGGGCTGTAAATTATTCACCCTCGCCAATGGCAAAAAGCTGCTGGTGCTGCATTTGCTTGGCCAAGTGTTTCACCGTGAATATCTCGACAGCCCATTTACCTGCGCGGATGCGGCGCTTGCTCCCTATAAGCTCGGTGCGAATGTGGATATGATTTTAGTCGACATGCATGCCGAAGCCACCAGCGAAAAACAGGCGATGGGCCACTACCTCGATGGCCGTGTTTCCGCCGTGCTTGGCAGCCACACCCATGTGCCGACGGCGGATGCGCGCATTTTACCCAAAGGCACCGCTTACCAGACGGATTGCGGCATGTGCGGCGATTACAACTCCATCATTGGCTTTGAGCCAACCGGGCCGATGCAGCAATTTCTGCACAAGCACCGCAAGGTGCGCATGGAACCGGCGAGCGGTAACGGCACCTTGGCGGGTGCGATTATTGAAGTGGGGGCGAATGGTTTAGCGAACGCGATTACGCCGATTCAAGTGCGTTAGGCGACGTAGCAAGCATAACCTCTGCTACTTTTTTCTGACTTGTGAATTCTGAACGACTACTGCGCGTCTTCCTCGGCCTTGGCCTTCGATTTGCGCGCACGGGGTTTGTCGCTTACGGTGCGGGCCTTATCGAGGCTGCCTTTGGCGGCATCCCATACAAAGGTGTTGACGATGGTTTTGGTGCCCGTCGTCACAATATCACCATTGGGCAATTGCAGCACATCGAAACCGTCTTTCAACGCTTCGTTGATGATGGAGGAGGAATGGCGCAAATAATCCGGGTTGGCCATCAGATCGGCGAGCATGTTATCGTCGCTACTGGCAACTTTTCGCGCATCTCGTGTGGCGTTCAGCGAATGCACGAGCTTTGATTTATACGTCATAAGCGCCACCTTTGTGAGTAACCCAGTGTTAATCGAAATTCATTTTTTAGTCGCAGGCTTGTTAAAGAAACACAGGCTCACGACCCTCATTTTTAACCGATTGTGCTGTAGGAGTCACAATTGTTAATCAAGATTAACCTGCTTACCACAAAACGCTCGCGACACAAGAGGCAGTGCATAAACTTCATCGAACTGTCATAATCGCGCATATGTATCGCGGTGCTTCAGCAAAAAAAGGCCCGAATACTTGCATATCCGGGCCCAAGAAGGAGCTAGACGACAAAACTAAAATCGGCGACTTAAATCTGGTTGAGCTGCTCGAGCAGTTCATCCGCCGTTTGAATCACTTTGGTGTTGGCCTGATACGAACGCTGGGCGACGATAATTTCGGTCAGCTGTTCGGCTAGATCAACGTTTGATTGCTCAAGCGCCGAGGCTACAATTCCGCCCGTACCGTTGGTGCCGGCCTCGCGCAGGTTGACCTCGCCCGAGTCACGCGTCTGGGAGAAAATATTTCCCGATAGTGCATTCAGCCCATTGGGGTTGGCAAAGCTCGCGAGCGGCAACTGAAACAGCTGTTGGATCTGGCCGTTTGAGTAACTCGCGCTGACAATACCGTCCTTATCGATACCGACACTCACCAGCTCACCCACCGGTGCACCGTTCTGGTTGGCGAAGTTGACGTTATAGGCCGAATCGAACTGGCTGAGTCCATCGGATAAACCAATCGTGGTCGCACCCGGTGTCCCAAACGGTTCACCCGCGGTGCCAAGGTTCAGCGATACGGTCGATGACACGGCCCCATTATTCCAGTTGATTGCGATTGGCGAACTAAGCGTCGGCGAGACGCTACGCAGCGAACCGTCGCCGTTGAAGGTGACGTTACCGGTTACAATCTGGCCATTGACGAGCGAGGTGTTCACATCCGTTTCAGGAATCGCATGCACCTCAACCGCCCAGTTATTCTGCGCAATCTTGATGAAGCTGAAGCGGATATCATGGCCACTGCCCAGGCTATCGAAAATACGAACATTGCGGCTGAACTGCGCGGTAATGTCGCCCGAGGCCAGGTTATTGCCCACCGCCCCGGTTGGATCGTAGCGTGGCCCAAGAGACCCAGTAGTCTGCGGCGTGTAGGTCAGGCTGTTGAGCGAATCAACCAGCCCGAATTGCGCGAGCAAACTACCTTGGTTGGATTCACCGGCAATCGACACCCGGCTATTGGCACCCGCCGCCACGTTGGCGGCCGATAGAGTAACGTTCCCGGGCGATGGGATCCGTATCGTGTACGTGGTACCGGTTTTCGCAATCACCTGGTAGGGGCCCCCATTGGGCAGACTACCGGGCAGACCGCCCAAGCCATCCGTCAAACCGGAGACGTAGACGTTGTCGCCAGCATTGAGCGTCGCCGGTTGCGAGGCATCGCTGATCACAATATCAATTGCCGCACCCGTGGTAAAGGTACCGCCGGGAATCGCGATGGGTGTGCCAGCACTCGGGATGGCAAAATTGACACCCGGCAGATCGCTGAAGGTAATCGTATCGAGCGGATCATCGACACGAATATCAAGCGTCGCCGTAGCAAGCGGGTTGTTCACCACCGCGCTCACGCCGTCGTCCGAGGTCACGATGTTAGCAAGCCCCTGCAGTGTCGAGAAGCGGCGATTACCGATCGAGACGTCGGCAACGCCGAGCTCTTTCACCCAGTCGATCCCGCGTTGGGTGGCCGAACCGACCGCATCGCCGTTGGTGAAGGTCACCGCCTGCGAGGCATCTTCGGCACCAACGACCAGGCGCCCACCGGTGACCCGCGCGGTCAGGCCATTCACCGCATCAATTGCGGCGGCGAGTGAGGTCAGGTTGTTAAACTCACCGCTAAGGGTGTTGGGTGCCGTTGCCGAATAGCGGAAGGTTTGCGGGCCGGTCGTGGCTGTGGTGATCACAAAGGTCTGGCCGGCCGAGGTAAAGCCGGTGGTGCCCACCTGACCAAGGAAGGTCTGGGTGGTGCTCGAGGCATCGAGGATGTTACCACGGAACTGACGTGTATCCGCCACCGGCCCAGCGCCCGGGCCAGCATTGTTGCCCACCGTACCGCCATGCGCCGTCGCCACGGTAATTTGTACCGTGTTGGCATCGATGCGGGTGATGATATGCTGCGCATTCAACTCCGATGCGGGAGTGGAACCAATGGCCGCAGAAAATCCGCTGAGCGTAATGCTGTCGCCGTTAATCAGCCCATGCGCCGGAATGTTGAGGGTGAACGATGCACCGCTTGCAAAGCGAATATCGGAGGCAGCGCTGAGCGCAACGGTCGCGGTGTTGTTGATGGTGTTGTCACCAAAATTATTCGCCCCACCGGCCGTAATCGCATTACGACCAATGGTGAACCCGCCGAATTCATAGCTATATTGCAAGCCATTGCCCGTCGTGACCGAGAGCTGGTCACCGCGACGGGTCGAGTTCGCCGCCGCCAAGCCATATTCCGAACCGACATGGATTTTATCCGCAGCGAGGTTGGTATTGGCACTATTGCGCGTATCGGCCAACAAGCGCCCTGATTCCCCGGGGAAGATCACATCGCTCGCCCGCAAATTCGCCCCGAGCGCAATGCTCGACGTACCCTGCGCGACACCGGATGCCGACTCGACATTGACCGGGCGTAGCGAGTCGAAGTTGGTAAACGAAGTGGTGTTGAGGTTACCCACTTCACCGGGTAGGCGGCCATCACGATCGAGCGGCCAGCCTTGCAAAAAGAACCCTTGCGCATTGACAAAATTGCCCAGCGCATCCGGTGTAAATGAACCAGCGCGCGTATAAAGCGGGGTGGCGGCCGTGCCGCCCACGCTGCCATCGGGCACGCTGCGCACCACAAAGAAGCCACCACCGGAAATCGCAAGATCGGTCGAGGATTGGGTCGATTGCAACAGGCCTTGTTTTTGTACATCAAGCCGCGAACCGCCCCGCACGCCGCCGGTTTGGAAGGTGCCGGCATTGCTGGTGTTCACCACCAGTGACGAGAATGATGCCGTGGCTTGTTTATAGCCAATGGTGTTGACGTTGGCGATGTTATCGGAGATCGCCCCGATTTTGCTCGATTGTGCATTGAGGCCGGAAACTCCACCAAATAATGCGCCGTACAAACTCATAACTCTCTCCTTTATTTCTGGGTAACTGTGTTGTTTTCTTAATGATCGGAAGAAAAATGATCCTTGGTTTTATGCAATGCGAAATGCGTGCCAACTTGCGGCGCACGGCTCTCGTTATAGGTCAGCGCGGGTTGGCGTACGCACCGCCAGCACATCGTTGAAGTTGACACTGCTGCGCCCGGTGCTCAGCAGCGTGTTGCCGCTTGCATCGCTTTCGACGCCGCTAACGATCGCTACTTTGCGGGTTTCAGCCGTGACAATGCGGTTATTCGCATCGCGCGCAGCGACAGAAATTTTATACGTACCCTCCGCTTCGCGCGCACCGTTTGCGCTGTTAATGCCATCCCATACCACCAGATTACGGCCCGCTTTGGTATCACCCTGGCCTTTGAACACTACCTGCCCGGCAGCATTGGTCAGGGTAATTTCTGCCGAGGCGGCCGCGGCGGGCAAAATATAGCTGAAGGCGGCTTGGCCACCGGCGAGCTCGCTGGTGTTGCCCGCCGTCTCGACCTCGCGGCCAATATAGCTCACCGCATTGCTGGCCGTAGAGCGGTTATTCGAAGCAATCAATTTTTCGAGATTGACGTTGGTGTTCACCTGCTGCTGCACGCTGGAATATTGCGCGATCTGTTGGGTGAACTGGTTGGTATCAAGCGGTGAGGATGGATCCTGGTTCTTGAGCTGGGTGGTCAGCAATTTCAAAAAGAAATTGATGTCGCTCGAAAGCTGCGTTTGCGCCGCGGCACCGCCACTGGCCGCCGCCCCAGGCGCGCGACCGGCTGCGGCGACGTTGGCTGCACCGCTATTGACCGTCGATCCTGCATTTAATCCGCTCGTTGTCGTATTCGTATCCATGGTTCTCTCTCCTAAGCGCTGATATCCACACCCTCGCGGATATTGAACAGATAATGACGGCTACGCGCATCCGGCGCGCTGATCTCGCTCAATTCGCGCGATGAATCGCCTGATTCGCTCGCGGCGTGTTGCGCGCCTGGCTGACGCTGGCCCTGGCTATCGGGTTGCTGCTGGCGTAAATTAAATTGCATACTGCCGGTATCGGCTTTCACCCCGGCCTCTTGCAACGAGCGCTCGAGCGCGCGCGCATCGCGGCTTAAGCTGTCGAACGTGTCGCTCTTATCGACCAGAAACGCGACCTGCGTCAGCCCCTCGCGGTTGGTGTGGATGGTGACCTCAATGCGCCCAAGCTCGAGCGGATCGAGCTGAATCGTCAGCTGCTCAATCCCCTCCTTGGTTGCCTGACGCAGCGCCACCCGCACTTGCTCGCTCACCGGCGCATGATTGACATAGCCATGAGTCGACACCACGTTCACCGGTTGCGCCGCCTGAGTGGTTTGCGTGGGGCTGAAGCCATTGACGTGCGATGGGTTCACCAACGCTTCAAAGGATGCCGCATTTTTTTCGCCAAGTCCTTCCACGCGGCGTGCCAGTGATTTATCCTCAGTTGCCACCGTTGCGACCGGCACCACAGGGTTTGCCGCCACCGCCGGTAACTCGCGTGGCAACGGTTTCGTATTCGCCGCATCGGCCGCCTGAATCGGCAGCTCACGCGGCAGTGGCTTGATCGGCGCAGCATCGGCCGCCTGAATCGGCAGTGGCTGTGGAATCTTAGCATCCGTCGATGGCGCGACCGCCGACGCAATTGGCGGCAATCCATAACGCTCAAGCAAGGCTTGCAACGCGGCATCGGCCGATTGCGGCGCCAACGATTCGGATGCATCAATCGACTCATCCGCATCGGCAAGAATTGCCGGAGGAAGCGCCGGCAGCGACGACGCCACAAACGCTAACGGCTCAATCACCGTCACCCGCGCGACATCATTAACGAACGGCACAACCGTATCGTCACCGTCGCGGCGTTGCGCTGCGAATCGTTCCTGCGCCGCATCAAGAGGCGCGACCTCACGCGCGGGCAGCTGCAGAAGCTCGGATGGTGGCACAACCGCCAGTTCGTCAGGCTGCGCGCGACCTGTGGCCACAAGTTGCGTGCGTAATGTTTGTAAAAAGGATGGAGCGCGAAGCTTTGGGTTCGCCTCGATAATCGCACCCAGACTGCGTGGGGCTGCACCATTTTGAATATCGCTTAGCTTTGCGACGAGATATTCAAGCGCGTCGCGATCCGCTGCCGAAGGCTGTTTTTCAAGAAGCGCCTGAAGCTGGCCAATCACCGCCGGCACATCCGCCGCCTCAATCGGCTGATCGAGCGCGACCACCGCGCGTGGCACCGCTTGCGCATCAAGCCCTTGGGCATTGAGCGCCGACAACGCTACAGATTGCAGAAATGGATTGCGCGCAAAAGGTTCGCGTTGTGCATTATCATCGACAGGATTCGCAGCATCGAGCAACTGCGCGAACGGGCTGACCGATTGCTCGCCGGTGGGGGATGGCACGCTCGGCCCCGACGGGGCGCCAACGGTAAGCGCGATCAAGGATTGAATACCCGCAGCTTGCATAGGAATGCCTCATAACCAAACAATAGTTTCGTTATGAAATGCAAGCCGCGTGCCAAGTATCACGCGGGACGATGTTATCGAATAATTGAGAGGAAATTAGGCCGAAACGCTTAAGGGATCAAGCGGCCCTGCCGGTGGTGTTTGCGGCATCGTCGCAGCTGGCGACGCCTCACCGCCGCGGTCGATTTTATCCCATACATCGCGCATGGTTTTGATATCGGCGATCAGGGCATTCGCTTCGTTAAGGTCATTCGTACGATGCAGCGCAAACATCCGGCGGTCGATCGCGGCGTAAAAATCAAACAGGCTTCTCGCCGACGCGCCGCCCGCATCAAAATCCAAGCAGGCTTGCAGCCCGACAAAAATATCGGCAGCGCGCATCAATTTGTGGTAACGCGTTTCGTAATCCTTTTGCTCAATCGCCTCGCAGGCTTGCTGAATGAAGCGAATCGCGCCATCGTAAAGCATCACAATCTGGCGTGTTTTATTGACCGTGTGCGTCGCCCGGCTGTAGGCTTTGTAAAGTCCCGCATGCGGCTGATTCATCGCTTCGTACCTAAATGTTATGAATTATTGCGCGCATTGGCTTGCGCATCCAGCAGTTGCAGAATGCTGTTGGCCCGGCTGAGCGCCGACTCGAGGGCGGCATATTGCTGCACCAGCTGTTCGCGGTAGCGCACAATCAAGCTATCGATCGAGGTGATTTCCTCGGTATTACGTTCCTTATTATCGGCCAAGGTTGTCAGTTCATTAGCCAAGGTGCCGTTAATCGCGTCATTCACCCCATTGGCGAGGTTATAGAACCGATCGCCAAAGCCTTGCGTCAGCGAGACATTGACGGTTGCCGTGCCCGTGCCTGAAAATACATATTGCGAGCCTTCAAACACCGTGCCCGCCTTACCTTTCAAGCTCACCCCACCACCCGTGATTGGGGTAAAATCAAAATCGACATTCGTCACCACATTCGTCACCGGATCGGTATAAGTGGCCTGGTAGGTATTGGCCACCGTATCGATCGCAACCGAAAAACTGGTGATGGATAAATTATTCGAGCGCGAGAAGTTGACAAAGCGCGAGTCATCGCTCGTCTGCTGAAACTCGAAAAGTTTGCGTACCCCGTTAAAATCCGCCAACAAGCTGGCATTGAGCTTATCCGTATCGATCACCAGAATATTGCGCGTCGCCGGGTTTTCATCATCGCCAGCGAAATTATCAATCGCCACGCCCACATCGCGCAACTGCGACGGCGACGGGCTCGTGATCCCCGCAACAATGCGCGACACTTCGCCGTTGACCCGTTCGATCAGATCCCGAAATGCGGTGTTGTTATACAGGACCGCCTCATCGGTCGGGCGGCTATTTTCATCGACCTGCGACTGGCGTGAGGCAAAAATACGAAACTCATTATAAGCATCGACAAATTGAGTGATCGCATTGCTGACCAACGTACGATCGGGCACAATGTTCAGCAGCACCGCCCCTGGAATAGTATCTTGCTTGAGGGTCAAGGTGACCCCACTCAACACATCCGCCACCGCGTTGGATTCACGCTCAAGCGGTACGCCATCAATCGAAAAGATGGCATTTTGTGCCGGCTGCGTGGTGTTAAACGCGACTTGCGAAAAGACTCCCGCCGCATCGCTGATTACTCCGGCACCTGCTGCGGGCGAGGTTGCACCGAGGTCAAAGCCAAAGGTTTCGCCGGATTTAGTGGCGGTGAAAATCAGACGATAAGTGCCCGTCGCCACCGTCAGCACCGAGGCTTGAATACCCGTGCGGCTTGACAGCTCATTGAACTTGCTTGCCACCACATCAAGCGAATCACCGGCATTGAGCGTCAAGGGTACACCACCGACAGTACCATCCACCGCACGCAGATTAATCGTGCCCGCACTGAACAAACCAGCGGTGGGCGCGCCGGATGCGGTTACCACCGAAGCGGTAGTTGTATTCGCAGCCGTAATATTACCGCTTTGCTGTTTGGTTTGGAAGGCAAGCTGAGTGATCGAATCAATCGTGTAGCCTTGCGCCACCGCGCCCGGCTGCACCGATACATCCACAAAATTACTGGCAATTGCACCGGTTGTACTGCTTAAGCTGGCCTGGCGGTACTGGAAAATATTGCGGCTATCGACCGCGACACCGGGCGGGTTGCGCAAACTATCTGCCGCCGTCAACAGTTTGGCAAAAATCGTGCGTAAATCGGTAATGGCTTTGGTTTGGCTGTCGATCGTTTTATTGAGGGTCTCGAGCCGTATGGCCGGCGCACGGCGGGCATCCGCCAGCGCGTTCACAAGCGCCGTGGTATCAAGCTTCGACGCCCCACCGGTTAAAACGTTCTTACCGTTTTGGGTGGTAAAGTTACCAAGTGTAATTTGCGTAACCATGCTCTTCCTATTCGTACGAACAATCGATCAGGGCCTTCTATGCAACCACCATGCCGAGTGGTGCAACACCGCCGTCACCCTGCTCGACCACACCCACTATGCTTCAATCGTCAGCACCGCTTGTAGCTGGCGCTGGCGCGTTTCAAACTGCTGCAGTAGTTTAAGTTCGGGTACATAGGTGACCGTGCCATCGCGTAGACTGGTATAGCGGGTGACATATTGCCCCGAGGCATCTTTGAAAATGGTAAAGCTACGGTCGCTTATCGGGAAGGGATCTGCCGCGACTTGCGAGGCGGCAAGCACCTGCTCGTAGCGCCTGACTTCCGTATCTGAGGTACTGCTGTTCGCTTGATCGCCTGAGGTTTTAAGTGGTTCAGGAGAGAATCGACTTGATGGTTGACCGACCCGAATATCGCTACCGCGTGCCCCCGGTAAAATCGGCAGAGCGCTAAAGCCGCCGGCTTGTAGGTTGATTGTCATGAGATGCTCCATCGAAAGTTGGGTCTTAGCGCCCGTATGGGTGAGGGGTACCCACCGGATACCCCTCACCTTTTTGGATTAAACTGCGCTTAGTTACCCGATCAGTTTCAGGAGACCTTGCGGCAGCTGGTTGGCCTGGGCCAACACGGCGATACCCGCCTGGAGCTGAACCTGCGCGCTTGCAAACGCACTGGATTCGGTCGAGACATCGGTATCAAGCAGCGACGCACGTGCCGCATCTTGGTTTTCAATCGACGATTGAATCGCATTCGATGCGAAGTTGAATCGTGACTGAAGCGCACCCACCGTTGCTCTGAGCGATACCACACGGGTAATCGCACCATCAAGCACGTTCGATGCGGCCAAGGCGTTACTCGCCGTCGACACATCAAGGGTGTTACCACTGTAGATGCTGCTGGTACTTGCACTACCAAACTGTACGCGGATCGAGTCGGTTGCTGCCGCCCCTACCGTGAAGTTCAGACCGCTACCCGAACGGGCAAAGCCTTGGTTCAACGCATTCAACACCGCAGCACGCGCCGTGGTATCCGTACGGATGTTACCCGTAGCGGTGGTCAGGCCGGTGGTGTTGATGTTGAGCACCTGTACGCCAGCCGCATCCGAGAATTGGATGGTGCCGCCTGCGGTGATGCTGTCTTTCACCGAAGTGGCGGTGAAGGTCTGGCCGTTGATCTGCACCGTCAGGGTGTTGGTGTTCGCTGCACCCGTGTTCGATACATACTGGAAGTTACTAATATCCGCCTGACCGTTATTATTCAGACGAATCGAGGCAACGCTCGAGGTTGCACCGGTGATCCCCGCCAGAGTCGTGCCGGAGAAATCCGTACCCGAGATCGAGTTCACCCGTGCAATGGTCGTGGTTGCAAAGCCAGCAATA
The DNA here is from genome assembly GCA_964652475.1 of uncultured Azospirillum sp. Classification (GTDB taxonomy): domain Bacteria; phylum Pseudomonadota; class Alphaproteobacteria; order Rickettsiales; family UBA3002; genus QFOX01. The sequence continues at coordinate 12,928 of CAZZCK010000021.1, read as the reverse complement.
ATGCTGGCGCGGGTGAAGTCCGTCGCTGTCGCATCAGTAAAGCTGGTTGCACCAAGGCCGACACGGATAAAGGTGTTGCCGTTTTGCAGGGTCGCTGCCGTGTTGGCTGTTGCAGAGGTCACAGTACCGGTGAACTTCACACCGTTGATGGTCGCGGTCAGCGTTGCTGAGCCGAAAGTAGCTGCACCGAAGTTCACGTTGCTGAACTCAAAGTTCGAGAAGCTACCATACACCGAGTTGTCAACGCCGAGATAGGCAGTGTTGGCAAGCAAGGTAGCGGCACTGTCGGTGATTTGTAAACCGCCGGCTGCACCCGTGAGGGTGTTAGCCAGTGCACCGGTTTGGGTGTTGAAGGCTTGAATCGCCACGGTCGAAGCAACGACTGTTCCACCGCCCAGTGTACCGGTGGTGAGAATCGCACCAGCGGCCAAAGCATCTGTACGGGCGAGCGAGGTTTTCGAACCCAGACCACCAGCCAACAGCGTTACGCCGTTGAAGTTGGTGCTGGTAGAAATACGATCGACTTCCGATACCAGGTTCTGGAATTCCTGGTTAAGGAGTGAGCGGTTGGTGTCGGTCAGCTGACCGGACGATGCCTGTACCGCAATCGCTTTTTGACGTTGAAGAATATCGACGATCTGGCTGAGCGCACCATCGGCCACCTGAAGCAGGCTGGTACCTTGGGCGGCGTTCGCGAGTGCCGTACGAAGGGTGGTCACCTGCGTACGAAGTGCCGTACCGGTGGCGAGGCCCGCTACGTCATCCGAAGCTCGGGTGATGCGGTTACCGCTTGAAAGACGTGAAATCGACGCAGCCGTTCTATTGGATGCGCCAGCAATGTTGCCTTGGGCATTTGCCGCAGCAATGTTACTGATGATTGAGTTAGACATGGGTACTCTCCTACTTGGATTGTTAAAACCGTATTAGGGCTACTTGCCCGACAAACACTCAGAAGGTAGAAACTTCATGTTTCCGTTACTTCTGACTGCATCTTCACATCATTACCGCCTATTCGTTAAATAATCGTTAATGACTTTTCTTTTTTATTCGAAGCCCTATGCAATTTGTGAATAATTATCCGCAAACCCGCATAAAACCTTGAACACAAAGCATGCCACACGAATGCAGCGTGCTTTATTCGTCGCCGAGCATGCCACAAAAAGGGGCTCCTGTCATGCCCCGAATCATGCAATACCCGGCCTTACACCAGAAAGTTGCATGACTGTTGCCAAAACGCACCTCATGCTCCTTTCGATTGTGCGATACAAACCATTAAAACGAGACAATTGCACGAAGGCGTGATTCACGAATCCAGCCCGTTTCTTGAAAAATCTGTAACGATAACGTCGGATCGGCCAGATGATCATTAAACCGCGAGAGGGTTTGGATAACGCCGATCAACTCCGCTTCGCTTGGCGTGGTCGGTAACGTCGCCAGCAACAGGCGGGTCTGCGCGAAACGTACGCCCATGATCGTCACCCGCTCGCTCAGCGTGCCGCCAAAACCGGCAAAGGGAAACAAGGCTTGCGACAATTGCGCTTGCACATACCGGCGCATCACCGGTTCGAGCGCCGCCGATTGCGCCCGCAAATGGGCCAGCACGCGTACGCCCCGTTCGCTGGCATCAGGGGCGAGCGACAGGCCACCCGCCACATCGAACGTCATACCGAGCGCATCGGCAATCGCCGTGATCCGATCCGTCAGGCGCGCACGCGGCGCGGGGCTTGCCATCACCAATCCACGCAAGGCATGCACCAGGTTGAACAGATCCGCCGGCGCACCTTCCGCAGCGGGTATACGGCTATCCGCCATCATCGCATAAAGCGGCACCGCATCTGCCCAGGCGTTCATTGGCTGCATTTCAATCGCCCGCGCGACAGCACTCACCCGCATCAGCCCTTGCCCGGCGCTCACCGTTTCATCGCCCACGAGCGCCAGAAATGCCGCATGGATCGCCAATGCTTGCTCATCGCTGATCTCTGCCGGGAGATAATTACGCAGCGAATAAGGCACGCGCATTTCGCTACGCGGCCCAAGTGCTAACCCATCATCCGTATATAACATCAGCCGCGCCGTTTCCGGGCAGGAAAGCGCCGCCGAGGTGATGACCGTTGTCCCAAGCGCGCGGGTGATGCGCGGAAAGAAATGGCAGGCATCACCCAAGAACTCCTCGCCGTAGGCTCGGTGAATACCGCACCAGCCCTGATCGAACTTCACGCATTGATCGCTCACCGGGTCACGCTTCATGATGAATTCGGCCTCGCCGCTCGTCACCGCCTCGAGCAACTCCGGTGCCTCGGCACGGTATTTCGCGACCGTCTCGGTAGTGAGCTGCATGCCCCAGCCCTTGCAGCACGTGTCCGGGCAATCGGCACCAAGACAGGAAAACTTCTCTACCGCTTGCGTCTGTAGACGGGTGGGTGACATACCAGCACTCATGAATAAGAGGACGAACGGACGAACATACCGTCACATACTGTGACGGTACAATCATCGAGAGAGCTTAGGGCTGTGAAGCTTAAAGACTCAGCGGTTGACGAATCAAATATTTTTGATGCGAAAACACATACTGCGCCGCGACTTTGCGTGCCGCATCGACCAGCACCGGTGCGCGCGCATTAACCGACAGCTTCGCCGCACCGGATTCACGGTGCACCGTCACCACCAGCAGCACCACTGCCTCCGCAAGCGACATCTCCAGATCATGCGCCGCCTGCTCGAGATCGGCCTGCTCGATGATCGGGTTGCGCAGGTCAACCGGCAAGGTGATGAACGACAGGCTGGTATCATCGAGCGACTGCAGCAACTTAAAGCGCGCCATTTTCTCGGATGGAAAATGCGTCAGGCAGTAGCGATGCTGATCGGGAATCCCGAGCATGCCGGTTGGGAAATAAATCGACTGAGCGGGGTTGACCTCAATCGCGCCAAAACGAGTCTCGAGCGTTTGCGTTTGCTCCGCCTCAGCCGCCAGTATCGCCTGACCAATCACTGCGGAACCACTGCCCGTCATCCGGTATTCTCCTTGTAACATCATTGTCTCCTTTAGCGTTTATGTTTACGTCGTAGGCCAAAGCAGACACCTTCTACCCTAGCATAGTGTTGTTCATTGTTGCAAGCAGCAGCGCAACCGCGCCACTACCTGAGAAAATCGGAAAGCCGCAGCTGACTGAGCCGCGCATAGACTTGAAACGTTGCTTGTAAAATTGCCTGATACCCCGCAACCTCGGTGGTTGCGGCAACAATATCGGTTTTGCTGATGCCGTCCGACAGCTCCCGCCAATAGGTGGTCAGCTGCTTCAAGCGTTCATCCGTCGCCTGGATATTCACCACCGCCCCGCCGACGCGCGAGCGCACCGCAATCAGGTCGCGCTGACCGTCCTGAATCAGCTGCTGCGCTTGCTGTAATTGCTGTGTATCGCCATTTTGTGCAGCAACAATCGCCTGCTTGGTGGCGGCATAAATTTTCTGAAATGCGCCATCATCCGCGCGCACTGGAAAAGTGATCTCGCTGCGTTCATCGGTGCGCAAGGTCGCATTTTGCTGCGAGCCGGCATAATAATTCGCATCGGGCACGCCAAGCACCGTATTGCCGACCCCCGTGCTCGGCACCGGCGGGGTGGTGGTATTGGTGCCGCCAAAAATATAATTACCGTTAAAGGTCGCATTTAGCTCAACCCCAAGCGAGGTCAGTAAATCACCGGCCACCTGCGCCAGGTTCGAGGTTTTAATATTGCCGCCGTTGGTGCCGACAATGGCATTTTTTATTTTATCGGCAATGTCAACCAGCGTGCTCAGCGCCGTATCCGCCGTTTGCAACTTACTGATATTGAGCTTGTTGTTGGCTTGATATTGCTTCGCACGATCAAGCTGACCGTTGATCTGCGCAAATTGCTCGACCCCACCATTCAGCCCCACAAAATCTTGCGACTTAAACCCGCTCGATATCTGATTTTGCAGCTGCGATAATCGCTCCTGCGAAAAGCTGATATCACGCAGCGTATCATTCGTCAGCGCGAGACTCCCAATCCGACTTGCGACCATAACCACTCCCTAATTCGCGCGCGGCATACCGCTAAAACGCGTTGATTAATGCTTCGTATAATTCGTTGACCAAGGTGATCACCCGCGCCGTCGCCGAATAGGCATTCTGGAAGGTGACGGTGTTGGCTAATTCTTCGTCGAGATTGACCCCCGATGACGCATCCGAACGGCTTTGGAATCCGTCGAATAAGGTTTGCGCATTGGCGGCATTATCGCGGGCCTCGGCCGAGCGCTGCGAGACAAATCCAAGCAGCTGGCTGGTGTAACCTTGCAGCGATTGCTCGCTGCTGGGTAAGCCACCGGCGGCCTCGAACGCGATCGTTTGCGCATTGAGTTTCGCAAATTGCTGTGCGATGCTATTATCGCCCGCAAAACGCACATAGGTATACAGCGTGCGATTACCGCTTGCGACATTGGGCGGCTGCTGGACGAGTGAGCCAATCGAGATGAGGTTCGCGTTGTTGGCAATACGATCCTCAACCCGCAGATTCACCGCACTGCCTTTGGTCGCATCGCCGCTGATCGTGGGCAGGTTCGCTTCAAAGAAATTATTCAAGCCAAAATAATGCGAGAACCCACGCCGCGTTCCGGATTCTGGCGGGTTAGCATCGGGCTTGCCGACATGATCGGAATTAAGCTCATCGATCGCGATACTATAACTCTCACCCGTACTATTGGTACCACCGATGATTTTTAGAAACCCTGGCCCATCGATATATTTGCCATTCAAGGTCGGCAGCTCGTTCCCATCCGCATCGACCAGCACCGCGCGTAGCGAAGGCTGCGAGGTTAAGGGCTGCACCAACGTCCCTGCACCGCCAACGCTCTGCGCATCGTAGCGCTGATTGAGCAGATCGGTACGGTTATTCACCACCCGATAGGTAATCGGCGCGCTGCTGACCACACCTGCAGCATCAATCACCGAGACATTCACCGTAATATCGTAATAGGCGGAGGATTGATTGGCACTGAAATCCACTTGAAGCTGGCCTTGCTCGCGCGTGCGGCGCTTATCACCCGGCGTAATCGTATCGTATTTTGGCTGGCCGGTAATCGCACCCGGATCATTCACCGAGCCGGTCGCGGTCGCCGCCGCCGCTGCCGTAAACGTCACGTTCGTACCGCTCACTGCCGTTACCGTGAAAAATCCACCGAGATTCGCCGCCGCAATCCCGTTCACGGCCGCACTCGGTGGGTTAAGGAAAATCCGATCCCCCACCGCCACGTTCGGGATCGCGGTGAGATTGATTGTTACATCTGCCGAGCCGTTGGTCGTGGTATAGCTGTTGGTACCCGAAATGGTGAAGCTCGGCGCCGTCTGCGTCACATTCGTGATATTGGCTGCCGTATCGTCGCGTACGCTGATGCTGGTAACAAAAACATTCGCCGCGTCGCTGCTGATATTCTCAAGGTCGAGGTCAAAATTAAAGAGCGGCGGTGCCCCGCTGGGTAACGTGCCCGTGTTCGATGCCAGTTGAATATTATTGATATTGCCAAGCTTCGCCTTATTACCCGGCGCGCCGAAATGATTGTTGATCTCATCGATAATCGTCTGCACGGTCGGCTTACCGTTGCCCTGCCCGGCATCCAGTTGGCTCAGATTCAGCGTCAAGGGGCGAATGCCGGTGAAAGCTTCGTCGGCATAATTGGCAACGACCGGGCTACCGTTTTGCTGCAGCACCGCAATGCGCACGCTGCCTAAAAAGGCAGTCTGATCTCCGGCGCGTAGCACGCGATCACCACTGAGCGAGGTCGCTGCCGGAAAGCCCGAACCTTTATTGTGAATGGTATTGACCTGATCGCGCAGACGGCTTGCCAGGCCATCGAGCTGCTCAAGAATCGACGGGAATTTGACATCGCGCACTTGCTGCAACGCGGCCAATTTACCGCTCGCTAACGTGCTGCGTACCGCTTCGGATGGCCCGCCACTAATCAGCGTTACCCGATTGCCGATCTCACGATTTTCATTATCGAGTGACAGCACTTCAACCGCGCCAAGCCTTGCATCATTGATAAAGCTATCGACCGATGACGCCCGCGCATAAGCAATTTGATGACGCACGCCATCCTCGAGCAATACCGCACCATCGCCACCCACAACGGTGGCCACCCCGTTATTGGCAAAGGTCACCGAGATGTTGAGATTATCCGAAAGTTTGCGCAGTTCGCGGTCACGGTCATCAAGCAACCCGGTATTCGATTGACCGAGCGTACCTGATTGTACCAATGCCGCATTGATACTGCGTAAGCGGTCAAGCGCGCTGTTCACCGTGCTAATCGTTTCGCCAATTTCGCGGTCGGCTTCGAAACGCAGATCATGCACATTAATCGCCAGTCCCGAGATTTGCCCGGCAAGGGTGACGGCAGAGGCAACCGCATTACTTTTCAGCGAATTGGTCTCGGGAGTTTCGGCCAATTGCTGCACCGAATTAAAAAAGCGAGTGAGAAAACTATCGATCGAATTCGACGCACCGGGCTGACCAAGCAGCGATTGAATGCGCTCGAAATAGGCGTTGAAGGTCTGGCTTGAAGCATTCACCGAACCTTGCGATTGCAACGAGCGCTGTAGATAGCTGTCGATTTTACGGGTGATGTCATCAATCCGCACGCCGCTACCAATGCCCTCGACATTCACCGCCGATTGATTGATCAGCTGACGCGAATACCCCACCGTATTGACGTTCGCGATATTTTGCGACAGCACCGCAATCGATTGCTGATTAATCCGCAATCCCGACAATGCATTGTTCAGCGCAAGGGCAAGTGACATGATGAATCCTTAAGCCTTTTGGTTGAGGTTCATGGATAAGGCGAGATCCGGCGACGGCGCTGCCAGCGCGTCGCGGCCATAGGTGCTCGGGCGATGCTGATCGCTCATCACATCCATGATCGCTTGCATCACGCGGCTATTGACCGCCCGCGCCGCCGATACTTTGCGGAAATTTTCTTCAACGCTCAGCGCCAGATCGTCGCTGCGCAATAGCAATTCTTCGCGCGTTTCATGATCGGCATGGCGAACAAAGCCCGGATCGCTCGCCAGGCGCTGCTGATAGAGCTCCAGCACGCTAGTGAGTTTGAGTTTCTCGTCATGAAGCCGTGGCAATTCCTTAAAGCGCATGGCGGAAATCAGCTCGCCTTCTTCGAGCAAAATATCGCTCAGGCGCAGGGTCACATCCATCAGCTCTTCGATACTCATGCGTTGCATGATAGCGGCGCTCGGTAGTTGGTGAGGGGTTGGCTGCATGGCGTTACTCCACTTCCTGCTGGTGAATCATGATACGCTTGACCTGATCGGCAACACCGATACCGCCGGTACGGCTGATGATTTTTCCGTATTCATCGACCAGCAGCGAGCGATACATCTCTTCACTCTCGCTACCGCCGAGGGCCTGTTTCGCATCCACCGTCTCGAACATCGCCGACATCATTTGCGAAATAAACTGGGCCTCAAATTCCTTGGCGAGCGCGTCGATTTTTTCACCATTGGCGGCTTTGGTATTTTTCAATTTCAGCGCGCCGGTAGCGCGGGTCGAGGTCTCTTTAATCGCAAGCATCGCGTCCTCCTTGGCTGGGATAGGTACGGCAGTCGTGCTGGTCGGGATGATCATCGCCGCCTACCGGGTTTCAATATCCGCCTGCAAGGCGCCGGCGGCTTTAATGGTTTGCAAAATCGTAATCAGGTCACGCGGGCCAACCCCAAGGGCATTCAAGCCGCCGATCAAATCTTTCAACGTCGCCCCTTCTTGCAGTACCGCAATTTTGCCGCCGGATTCTTCGCTCACGGTTACATCGCTACGCGGCACCACCACCGTTTCGGCGCCTTCAGGTGCAAACGGGTTTGGCTGGGAGACTTGCGGTGTCTCCTCGACCTTCACAATCAGATTACCCTGCGCCACCGCCACGGTGCTGATGCGTACATTCTCGCCCATGACGATGGTTCCGGTCGCCTCATCGACCACAATGCGCGCCGGTTGATCGGTCTCGACCGCCAGCGTTTCAATGCTGGCGAGTAGACCCACCACATCGCCCTTGTAGGATGTCGGCACCGAAACGGTGACCGTACCCGGGTCATCGACGCGGCTGACACCGGCGCCAATCTGCTGGTTGATGGCGCGCATCACGTTGCTCGCGGTGGTGATATCCGGGTTACGCAAACTCAGGCGCACATTGGCCATATCGTTGAGGCGAAAATCGATTTCGCGCTCGACCGTTGCCCCGTTGCTGATGAAGCCATTGGTCGGCACGCCCTTGGTGATCGCGCTGCCGCTGCTGCCCGAGGCCTCAAACCCACCAATCGTCACCGGACCTTGCGAGACGGCATATACATTCCCATCCGGCCCATAAAGCGAGGTGGCCAGCAGCGTTCCGCCGAGCAAACTTTTTGCATCCCCCAGCGCGCTGATCGAGACATCGATCGTCGCTCCGGCACGGGCGAATGGTGGCAATTTTGCCGTCACCGTGACGGCGGCCACATTGCGTGATTTGAGCTCAACACCGCGCGTATTGACGCCCTGACGCTCAAGAAACCCGATCAGGCTTTGCTCGGTGAAGGCGTTATTTTGCAAGCGATCGCCCGAACCATTCAGCCCCACCACCAGGCCATAGCCGAGCAGTAAGTTATCGCGGATCCCCTCGAAGGCGACCACATCCTTGATGCGCGCCGCCCGCGCTTCGGTCACGCCAAACGCCATAACCAGAACGACTGCCAGCAACATCAACCGCCGATAGGACATCCCGCGCTGGTTCGATGGCATTGAACCGACTGACTGCATGCACTGCTCCGTATCCTGATTATTTTTTATGATTTACATGCAGGGTATGCGACAATCATGCCAACTGAACGCAATGGCCCTTCTATCCTTGGTTTTTTATTAAAACCTAGGTCGTAGATTCGCCCGCCGCACCGGCATGCACCACCATCAAGGCAAGGCCAGGCTCAGCGATCAAGCCTGTACGTAACTATGCCCATCATCTTGCATCCGAAGGTGTACTCGCTTATGAAAACGGGATGGTTGAACGCATAGGATATACGCGCCCGGTGGCGACGCCGCGCCCCCTTCGTCGCACTGGCTCAGTCAGCGCAGCCGGTTTTGCCGAGGCATTAGCGAAAGCAGAAGGAACCGGCAGCGTCGATGAGGTGGAGGCCCCATCCGCGATCGGCGGAGTGAGTGCACTTGGCGGATTGCTTGGCGCACAGGAGGTCGACGAGCGCGAAGCAAAACGGCGCAAAGCCAGCAAACAAGCGCGCTTGACCCTTGATGTACTCACCAGCTTACGCGATGCGCTGCTGATCGGTAACCTGCCCTACCACACCATCAGCCAGCTTGAAGCACTGGTGCAAGCCCAGCGTATCGCCACGGATGACCCCGTACTCATCGCCATTATCAACGAGATTGAAGTGCGCGCTGCTGTCGAACTGGCTAAGCTCGAAATGTCGGGATTAACTGGGCAAAGCCCAACCGCATCGCCGCTGGGATAGGCTGCAAAATCGTGTGCATAGCACGTGTAAGCTGCTTGCACGCCGCGTACAGATTCCTTAGTCTGGGTGGGTTGTCCACTCCCAGTGAAAGTTGCGATCATGGCAAAATCCTCGGTGAAGAAAACGCTCAAATCAACGACCAAATCCTCTGCATCACGCCCGGCGCCGGCGAAAAAAACTAAGGCAGCGGTGAAGCACGCAAAACCCGCCGCGAAAAAACCAGCCACAAAAGCGGCGGTGAAAAAACCGATAGCCTCTACCGCCAAAAAAGCTGCCGCGCTATCCAAAACGAAAAAGCCAACCCCGATCAGTTCGAAAAAACCACCACAGAAAGTAGCAAAACCCGTGAAGACAAACGCAAAAATTTCAGCCAAAACCGCACCCGCTAAAACAACCGCCAAACCTGCTGTGGTGAAAGCGGTGGTCAAACCCAAACTCGTCTATAAGCCGGTGAAACTGCCTACTGGCTATAAACCGCTCGTGAGCGAGCCTTATATGAACCCCCAGCAGCAGGAATATTTCCGCCAAAAACTGCTGGCCTGGCGCACCTCACTCATGGATGAATCACGCGAGACGCTTGATCATCTGCACGAGGAAAACTGGCACCAAGCCGATATTGCCGACCGCGCATCGCTTGAAACCGAAGCGGGGGTCGAGCTACGCACGCGCAACCGCTACCTCAAGCTCATCGCCAAAATTGATGCAGCGATCACCCGCATCGAGCAAGGTGAATACGGCTATTGCGAAGAAACCGGTGACCCGATTGGCCTAAAGCGCCTTGAGGCGCGCCCGGTGGCCACCTTGTCGATCGAGGCGCAGGAGCGTCACGAAAAAACCGAGAAACAATATACGGATGAGGATTAGAAAAGAGGTGCCTGGTTGTGAGTGCCTAGTGCCTAGTTATTAGTAGTTGGTTTTCTGCACTCAACACACTGGCGCTTTGTATGTGTTACTTTTATAATGAGGCACCAACACCTAGGCACTAGGCACTCACAACCAGGCACTCCTTCATGTTTCTCCCCTCCAACATCACGCTCAAATTCGGTGACTCGGGTGACTTTGTCACCGAGCTACAGCGCCGTTTGTCAGCGATTCATCATTTCTCGGCGGATGGGATTAACGGCTTTTTCGATGGACCAACCGTTAACGCGGTCTCTTCCTTCCAATCCTCGGTCGGCATCCGTGCCGATGGGATCGCTGGCCCCGAAACACTGCGCCGCTTAAACGGAGTCATCTCGGGGGATAACTCAAGCACCGCCGATCATCGCGCCGAGGATGAAGCAAAGGCCCGTGCCCATCAGGAAATGCTCAGCCGTCAGCTCCAGCAACAACAGCTATATGAGCAAGAGCAACTACGGCATGCCGAGCAACAACAGGCCGAGGCAATCCAACGTCAGCGCACTGCCGAGGCGGAAGCTAGCACCGCGCAACCGCAACCGCAGCGCACTCTGCCCGAAGTCAATTACGCGCAACCAGCAGCCTATACCTCGCAGCAGACGCCGGGGTTGATCATGCCCACAGCCTCGGCGGATGATCTACTCAACCGTGCATTACTGGGCACGCCATCCCCCAACACGGCACCAGCGATCGAGACCGTCTCTCGGCCCGGGCCTCAGCCGCTCGCGGCGACAGTGCCGCCACCCACCAATTCTATCCCATCCGCACTACCACCGGAGGTGCTGGCCCAGCAAATGGCACAGTTGGCAACGCTTACTGCCCAGCAATCAACGCCGAATGAGCAGCGTGCAGCTGTAGCGCAGACGAACGCCCGCACCGCTGAATCCACCGCCGATATGGCGGCAGCAGCCCCGCCACCACGCGGCATGGTCAGCCGCGCAGTTGAATATGCCAGCGCGATGATGCAAAAACTGGCCAACTACTTTGAAAGTAAATTACCCAATCACGTGATTGATGAGGTCAAAGAAATTGGGGCGACGATGATGAAAAACGGCGTCAAAGAAGTGGTTATTGCCACTGCTGACCAACCGCAGCGCGGTGTCGAAGGGCCAGCACGTGGCCAAAGCCAGGCGCAAATACCGCAGCGTAGTTAACCATGATCAGCAAGACGCTCACCGTTGCCGTCATTTGTATTGGCGGTATGCATCAGGCATTGCACGTATTGCCCGTGGCTATTGCCTTAATCGAGAAAGAAGGCTGCGCAGTTTCGATCTACACCGGCGATACTGCCGATAGCATCGCACTTGCTCAACTCGTTGCTCAGTTGGGTGCACAGCCCATTCCCATCGTCACCATGAACCTACCACGCATTCTGGAATATCTCGTGCGTTTGCGCCAATGGCTTGAGCATAAGCGGACTAAACCTGGACCTAAACGTTCAGCAAAACGCTTGCGTTTGCTGCTATGGAGCCGCTCGCTTCGTCGGCATGATGCCATTCTTACCGCCGAGCGCACCTCAACATTTCTCAAGCGCATGCCTGGGCGCATGCCCGCATTCATCCATATTCCACACGGGGCAGGCGACCGAGCCAAAGGCTTCGAGCAACGCATCGCACAGTTCGACCATGTGATTGTCAGCGGGCCAAAAGATCAGCGGCGGATGATCGCGCAGGGCCTGGTGAGTGCCGAGCATTGCAGCGTTTCTGGCTCCATTAAAGTTGAAGCGTGCCGCCTATTGCAGCAGAATGTCGCGCCAATTTTTGATAATGATCGCCCTGTGATTCTCTACAATCCGCATTTCGATCACCACCTGTCGTCATGGCAGGCGTTCGCGCAACCACTCATAGACGCTATCGTTGCTGATGGCCGCTTCAACCTTGTCGTCGCACCGCATATTCGTATGTTCGAAGGCGCAAGCCAAGCAGAGCGTGACCAGTGGCTCGCACACGCGATCACTGGGCGTGTCATCATTGATCTGGATTCCCCGCGCCTGAATACCATGCACTATACAAGCCGCGCCGATATCTATATCGATGATGTCAGCAGCCAGGTCTATGAATTCTTGAGCGTATTAAAACCGTGTATCTTTATCGATGCCCATGCAGTGAAATGGCGCGATAATCAGGATTATGCTATGTGGCAATTTGGTGATGTCTGCCGCGACTTGGCACAGGTGATGGATGCACTCAATCATGCCACCTCGCGCCACACGACTTACCGAGACATCCAACAACGCATGGTGAGGGACGCGCTTGGTGACAGCAGTGGCCACGCAGCCCAAACCGCAGCTAAGCAACTGATTGCCGCAGTGGAAACATTCCATACCGCCAATACGCACCAGTAAACCTAGACTCTTTTGCTCCACGTGAATAAACAAGAATACAGTCTCAGATGGTTTTTCATCATTAGCCAGTCAGGATCTCTGGCCATATGCCACACTAGAGCTTTTTGCTTGAGATCCCGACTTGCGTTCAGGATGACGACAGTGGAATGGCTACTGGCAAAACTATT
>CAZZCK010000020.1:0-27286 GCA_964652475.1 uncultured Azospirillum sp. | reverse complement strand
TCGCTTGTTAAGCGAAAACTCCGGTCAGCGCAACTGCAAAATGGGAGGATTCAGGGGAAGAAAGGAGTTCCGCTGCGGCAGGGGGGTGGCGCGCTGGGGACACCAATCCCCATGAATGGGGCCAAGCGCCATGATCGAACGGTAGAATTGCCATGGGTAATTATGTCCCCGCTACAGCGCTCGCCGAGGGTCACCGCTTGCTTCCTTGCTCTGAATCCCGAATGCGGAATGCTGAATCCTAAATCACGCCCGCTCGACCGACTGCACCACGCTTTTAGCCCGCAGCGAGGCGATGATGCTGTTCAGATGCCGCGCGTTTTTTACCTCAACATCGATGATGAGGTCAAAAAAATCATTGCTGCGGTTGGTGATTTTGAGGTTGCTGATATTACCCTCATCTTTCGCAATGACGTTGGCGACACTGGCAAGCGCCGCCGTTTCATGGCTTAAGGAAACGCGCAAGCGCCCGACAAAAAGCTCGTCTTGGCCACCGCCGCCCTCCCAGGCGACATCGATCCATTTTTCGGGCGAATCGGCAAAATTTTCGAGCGTGTCACAATCCATCGTATGCACGGTAATGCCCTTGCCGGTCGCGACAATGCCGACGATTTTATCTCCCGGAATGGGGTGACAGCAACCGGCGTAATGGATCGCCATGCCGGGGATGAGGCCCTTGATCGGCATCGGCACCGATTTTTTTGATTTCTTTTTGAGATTGGCAATATCGAAGGGATTTTTAACCCCCGCCGATTCCGATTTCTTGGTGTGGAACACCGCATCATACACCTGGTTGCGGTTGATGATCCCCTCGCCCACTTCGGCATACAAATCATTGACGTCTTTTTTCTTGAACACCGCCATCGCCGGGTCGAGCATTTTTTCGTTAATCTCGTGACCTTCCTGCTTGAAGGTTTTGGCCAGAATGGCGCGGCCAAGGGTGACGTATTCATCGCGCTGCTGATCGCGGATATAGCGGCGAATTTCGGATTTCGCCTTGCCGGTGACGACAAATCGTTCCCAACTCGGGCTTGGGGTTTGCGTTTTGGCCGTGATAATATCCACCTGATCGCCGTTTTTGAGATGGTGCTTGAGCGGCACAATCCGGCCATTGATTTTGGCGCCGACACAGGTGAAACCGACACCCGAATGCACGGCAAAGGCAAAATCGACCGGTGTCGAGCCACGCGGCAGGGCAATAATGTCGCCCTTGGGGGTGAAGCAAAACACCTGGTCATGGTACATCTCGAGCTTGGTATGTTCGAGGAATTCCTCCGCCCCTTCGGACTGCTCCATAATCTCGAGCAGCTCGCGCACCCAGCGATATTGCTTGCCTTCGGTGCTGACTTTATCTTTCTCTTCGCCTTGCTTATAGCCCCAATGCGCCGCCACCCCATATTCGGCGATTTCCTGCATCGATTCGGTGCGGATCTGCACCTCGATACGTTGCTGCTGTGGGCCAATCACCGAAGTGTGAATGGATTGGTAGCCGTTGGCTTTGGGGGTCGAGATATAATCTTTGAAATGGCCAGGAATTGTGTGATATTTCTCGTGAATCAGCCCAAGCACATGGTAGCATTCACCGATCGTGTGGGTGATCACCCGAAAGCCGACAATATCCGATAATTGCTCGAAAGTGACGCCTTTGGATTCCATTTTCTTCCAGATCGAATAGGGCTTTTTCTCACGACCATAGATCTCGACCGATTCCAACCCACCAGACTTGACCAGGTCGCGTAATATTTCCTCGACCCGTTCCACTTGGTTTTTACCCTGAGTGCGCAAAAATTCGAGGCGCTTATTGATCGATTCGCGCGCTTCGGGAAACAGCTCCTTGAACGCTAGATCCTGCAGCTCCTCCTTCAAGCGGCGCATGCCGATACGCTCGGCCAGTGCAGCGTAAATTTCGAGGGTTTCACGGGCAATACGTTGACGCTTCTCGGGCTTGGGGATATGGTCGAGCGTCTCCATATTATGCAGGCGATCGGCGAGTTTTACCATCAGCACACGTAAATCCTGGGCCATGGCGAGCACGAGTTTACGGAAATTTTCAGCTTGTTTGCTCGATTCCGATTTAATCTCGAGCCGGTTGAGCTTGGTCACCCCATCGACCAGCCCGCGGATCTCAAGGCCAAACAGCTCCTCGATCTCATCGAGCGTCGCATCTGTATCTTCAACCGTATCATGCAGAAGCGCCGTGATAATCGAGGCCGTATCGAGCCGATATTGGGTGAGTTTATAAGCCACCTCGACCGGGTGCGAGAAATACGGATCGCCGCTCGCGCGCTTCTGGCTGCCATGTTTTTGCATAGAATAAACATAGGCGCGGTTGAGGGCGTCCTCGTCGGCATCCGGGTCATAGGCCCGGATTTTTTCCACAAGTTCGGTTTGGCGGATCATGAAAGAGAGTATAAAGTGAATAGAGCCCTGAGTCGAGAGGGGAGTATAAATTCTACCGATACAACCACCAGCGGGCCTCGTTGATGGCGAACATCGGCTGATAATGATTGGCACGCATTAGAGGAAGAGGCGTTGATGTCTGATTATCGAGCAGCATGACGTTACCATCGAGGGTGACTTCCAGCACAGCGTGTAAGGCACCATTTTTTTTACCATCCGCCACCACGATAATCCGCATCGCTGATTGAGAAATCCCCAGCCGGCGAAGCGAGATATATTTGGCAATCGCGTAATCCTCGCAATCGCCACCGCGTGCCATGAGTTCATACGGCGTTTGCCAGCGATCATCGATGCCGTAATTATCGGGGTCCGTGAGGTATGGCATGGCGTTGAAGAAGCGGTTGAGGGCATCGATTTGTGTGGGGCGTGGCGCAGTCGCAAGCCGTTTCAGCAATGCCTCCCATTGCTGATTTTTGCACGCGGCACCGATACATTCTCTGGCCGCTTGTTCATGCTGCTCGGCATAGCGTGTGAGCAGATGCGTCCATTTAGAAAACGCTGAAATATCGTCAGAACTACGCTGGCGCGCATAAAAGGGTGATGTGGAATGCTCGTGAATCGAAGCCACTGCGGGGCTAGCCAATAATTGAGCGATAACTCCCACCATGCTGACGAGCGCGATGGTTAGGGCCAGGCGGGTGGCGCTTGGTGGTACGATCGCGTCAGAATCAAGCGTGCGTGCGGGATCCATTTCTCAAGTATCCGCCGCAATGATGACAAATTCGTAAAGAATAGATCGTATTTTAGCAATATTCGTCGATGATTGCGTGCGACAGTATATTCTTTTTCGCGCGACAGCTTGAAATTCACGATGATTCAGGCCAGTCTTCTCCCTCACCCCAACGATGGAATCTCGCCATGAGCTACTTCACCCACGCCCGCGCACGCGCCACCACCATCACCCCGCTCACGGTGGCGAACCTGGCGGCTTGGCTCAAAAAACAAGATGCCCGCACCCGCGCTTGGGTAAAAACCCATGGGTTTGAGGCTGCCCCGGCGACGACACTCATCGTTCCCAATGCCAATGGCGGCATCGCCCAAGTGCTCGCAGGCTGTGAAGAAACGCCAACCATCTGGTCGCTCGCGCATGTGCCGGCCAGCGTGCCGGCGGGCAACTATTCGATCAACGCTGCATGGAAGCCGGAGTTGCTGGGCCGCGCCGCGCTGGGCTTTGCCCTCGCTCAATACCAATTCGCGTCTTACAAAAAAATGAAGGTGAAGCCCCTCACCCTGCAGCTACCCGCGGCGGTGAATATCGCCGCACTTGAGGCCGAGCGCGCCGCGATTTGCCTGGTGCGCGACCTCATCAACACCCCGGCGAACGATATGGGCACGGCGGCGTTAAGCAAGGCGGCCAAGGCGATGGCCAAGCGTGTGGGCGCAAAATTCAGCGAAATTGTTGGGGATGATTTGCTAAGAAAAAATTATCCCGCCATCCATGCGGTTGGCCGCGCGGGGCCGGATGCACCACGATTGATCGATATTACCCACGGCAAGGCTGGCCACCCGCTGGTGGTACTGGTCGGCAAAGGGGTGACATTCGACACGGGTGGGCTCGACATTAAACCCTATGCCAGCATGAAGCTGATGAAAAAAGATATGGGCGGGGCGGCATTGGTGCTGGGTTTGGCGGAAGCAATCATCGCGGCGAAATTGCCCATTCGCCTGCGCGTACTGATTCCGGCGGTTGAAAACAGCATCGACCGCAACGCGTTTCGCCCGCAGGATGTGATTCAAAGCCGCAAGGGTCTCACCATCGAAATTGGCTCGACCGATGCCGAAGGCCGCCTGATTTTGGCGGATGCGCTGACGGAAGGGGATCGCGATAAACCGGCGCTGATGATCGATGTAGCCACCCTCACCGGGGCGGCGCGCACCGCCCTTGGTACGGAACTCCCGGCGCTCTATTCCAACCGCGACGAGGTGGCGCGCGACATCATTGCCGCGAGCATGAAAACGCACGACCCGATGTGGCAATTACCCCTGTGGCAAGGCTATGCGAGCTATGTGAACAGCCCGATTGCGGATGTCACGAACACCCCGAATTATGGCTTTGCCGGCAGCATCACCGCCGCGCTTTTCCTCGAGCGATTTATCTCGGCGACGACACCATGGGTGCATATCGATAGCTATGCCTGGAACGCCGAAAGCAAGCCTGGCCGCCCCATCGGCGGTGAAGCGCTGGGCTTACGGGCATTGCTGAGCTATCTTGCCGTGCGCTTTTTATAGGCACTTGCCAAGCCATCGCAGCGTGATACAACCAGCGGATGAGCACCGCATTCGATACGCAACAGGCACTCAAACTCTGGCAACGGGTGGTCAGCCGCTCGTTGCGCGAGCTGCCGTACGATTTATCGCAACGCCAAACCGGCGTGCTGCTGACGATTTATATGTCGCCGCCCCCGCATACGATTCGTAGCCTTTCGGAACAGTTGAATGTTTCAAAACCTGCGATCTGCCGCGCGGTAGACGCACTCAGCGCACTCGATCTCGTGCGTCGCAAAAAAGACGACGATGATCGCCGCAACGTGTTTTTGCAACGCACCGTGCAGGGCTCAGTTTTTTTGCGTGATTTCGCCGATCTGATCGTTGCCGAAGCCAATCAATCCCTATCCAACCTGACGTTGATTTGATACTTAAGCAACAGTTGCATAGAATACTAGGAATTATTTTCCTAGTTTGCAAAAATTATACTTGCCCTCACATTAAATATCCGTAAGTATGATTCGCAAAGGGTGATGGTTTTTGCGCCAAGGGAATCATAATAATTGAATAAAAATCAATCTATTATAGATCAACCCCTGATGCATCGTTTTTCTTAACCTAACGCCCACTTAATAATAATACCGAGTTCATCGGTTTCTCACGGCAACCATAATGAATACAGTTACCCACGCTTTTTTAAGGGTTGGCAACAACCTTTGATTGAGCGCTAACCAGTCTCATTGTTTGCGGAGTGACCGATGAACGCGATGGTGCAATCCCTACGAAACCTGAACCAGATGAAGCTGGCGGCGATGATTGGCACCGCCGTGGTCATGATCGGGTTTTTCGCCTATATCTCGCTACGGGTTGCTGCCCCCACCTTTGCTCCCTTATATAATTCAGTACCGGTTGAGGATGGCGGCAAAATCGTCTCCGAGCTTGAGCTTGAGAACATTCCCTACGAACTGCGCCGCAACGGCACACAAATTCTGGTCCCTAGCGACCAGGTCGATAAGCTGCGGCTGAAACTCGCGCAAAAAGGTCTGCCAAGCCAAGGGTCGATGATTGGTTACGAGATTTTTGATAAAAGCGACACACTCGGCACCTCGAATTTCGTCTTAAGCATTAATCAATTGCGAGCACTTGAAGGCGAGCTTTCGCGCACGATCTCCAGTTTTGACACGGTGGATACCGCGCGCGTACATTTGGTCACCCCCAAACGCGAGCTTTTTTCGCGCGAATCAGCCGAGCCTACCGCCTCGGTCGCGGTAAAGTTGCGCAATGTTGGCGGGCTGACTAAAAACGAGGTAGCGGCGATTCGTAATCTGGTCGCAAGCGCCGTTCCTGGCCTAAAAGCCGGGCGGGTGACAGTAGTGGACAGCCGCGGCGTGCTGCTCGCCAAAGGGGTTGATGAAGCGAATGACCCCAATGCCGTGAGCGAGAATTCAGAAAGTTTCCGCTCGGAATATGAACGCAATATGGTGGCGCGGCTTGAGAAATTGCTCGAACAATCGGTCGGCATCGGCAAAGTCAAAGCAGAAGTGAACGCGGATATTGATTTTAATCGCACCGTCAAAAACCTCGAGAAATATGACCCTGAGGGCCAGGTTGCCCGCTCCATTCAAACGGTGAAGGAAGACGAAACCGCGAATGAAAATAGCCCTGGCGATGCGCCGGTCAGCGTGGCCAACAACTTGCCGCCAGCGCAAGCCGGTGGGGCCGCCGGCGGTAATTCCAATGCCAGCAACCGCAAACGCACCGAAGAAACCACCAATTTTGAAATCAGCAAAGAGGTTACCAATTCGATCAAAGAAGCAGGCGTTGTGAAGCGCCTGAGTGTCGCCATATTGGTCGATGGCACCTACGCCCCAGATGCCGAAGGAAACCCAGTTTTCACCCCACGTTCGGACGAGGAAATCAAAAAGCTCGAGCGCCTGGTGCAATCCGCCATCGGCTTTGATGCCACGCGCGGCGACGATGTCAGCGTGGTCAATATGCAATTTGCCGCCCCACCGGCGGATTTATTCGCCAGTTCGCCGCTTGATTGGTTGAAGCAAGACCTCAACTCCATCATCCAGACCATGGTGCTCGGTGGCGTGGCGATCCTTGCGATTCTACTGGTCATTCGCCCACTCGTCGCCCGCGCGATTGAATCGGCAGAGCTTGCCGCCAAAGAGGATGAAATGGAGCAAGCCGCACTGGCTGCACCATCGATTGCGGCACGCTTGATGGATCAATCACGCGCAAGTACTGTTACCGAAGAGGCGGAAGATGAAGGCGAAGACATGATCAATATCGACCGCATTCAAGGCAAGCTGCGCTCTTCGAGCTATAGCAAGATCAACAATATGGTTGATAAACACCCCGATGAAACCGCGCAAATTCTGCGCCAATGGCTGACCGCAAGCTAAGGAGATCAAGCGATGGCAAGTGTTCCGGCCGCCAGTGAAAAAAAAGAAGACTACCGCAAGCTGACTGGCGCGCAGAAAGCCGCCATCATCCTGATGTCGATCGACGAAGAAAGCTCGACGAAGATTTTAAGCGCGATGAGCGACGAGGAAATCAAGGAACTGTCGAACACCATGTCGTCGCTCGGCACCGTCAGCGCCGATACGGTGGAGCGGTTGTTTGTCGATTTTGTGGAGTCGATGTCATCGTCTGGCGTGGTCGTGGGTACGTTTGACTCCACCGAACGCCTCTTGCTCAAAGCCCTGGGCAAAGACCGCGTCGATAATATCATGGAGGATATTCGCGGCCCCGCCGGGCGCACCACCTGGGATAAGCTGGGCAACGTCAACGAAGAAGTGCTCGCCACGTTTTTGAAGAACGAATACCCGCAAACGATTGCACTGGTACTGTCCAAAATCAGGCCCGAGCATGCCGCGCGCGTGCTATCCGTCTTTCCCGAAGAACTCTCGATCGAGGTCATCAGCCGCATGCTGGGTATGGAGGCCGTAAAGAAAGAAGTGCTCGACGGGGTGGAAAAAACCTTGCGGCTTGAATTTATGAACAACCTCGCCAAAACGCAGCGGCGCGATACGCATGAAATCATGGCCGAAATTTTCAACAATTTCGACCGCAATACCGAATCGAAATTTATGGGCGTGCTCGAGCAAAAGAATGCCGACGCCGCCGAGCGCATTCGCGCGCTCATGTTCACCTTCGAGGACCTCAAGAAAGTCGATACGGCCGGGATGCAAACCTTGCTGCGTAATGTGCCCAAGGAGAAACTCAGCATTGCGATGAAGGGTGCTTCGGAAACCATCAAGGAAATGTTTCTCAAAAGCATGTCGGAACGGGCCGCCAAGCTGCTGCGCGAGGATATGGAGGCCCTTGGCCCCGTGCGGCTGAAAGATGTAGACGAGGCGCAAATGGCCATTGTGCAGGTGGCCAAAGACCTTGCCGCTAAGGGCGAAATCGTGATCGCTGGCGATTCCGGCGAAGATCAGTTGGTGTACTAATGGCTAGCAGCGCGCGCATTCACCGCTTTGATTTTAACAGCCTACGTGATTTTCGTGGGCCCGCCCCGGTGCGCGCTCCCATCGAAACGGTGGAAGCGCCCCCACCCCCACTGCCGCCCGTCTATAGCCAGGCGGAAATTGATGCCGCCCTGCATGACGGCAAAAAACTCGGTTACAGCGAAGGGTTTGCCGCCGGGCAAAGCGCCGCCGCCCAAGCGATCGATGCCAAAACCGAGCGGGCGAATGAAATCATCGCAAACCTGCATGAGGCGATTGGCGAACTGCCTGCACGCTACACCGCCTTGATCGCCGAAGAATCGCGCGCGTTATCAGGGCTGGTGCTCGCCATCGCCCGCAAGGTTGTCAGCGCACAAACGGCACAGGCCGCTGCACCGATGATTGAGGCGCTGGTAAACCAATGCCTACCGATTGTGTTTTCAAAACCACGCCTGAGTATCGAGCTGGCACCCGAGATGCTCGAACCAACGCTTGAGCGGATTGAAGCACAGCTCGCCCGCGAAGGATTCGAGGGCGAATTACAGGTGAAACCGAACCCAGATATGCCACCCGGCGATATCAAACTCGATTGGGGCCATGGCCAAATGACCCGCAGCAGCGAGCAACTCTGGCAGTCGATCGAAGCGATCATCGCCGCAAGCCCTATCCATACCACCTTACCGGAAGCGCCCCTACCCACCGCTTCCGCCACCCCGATTGAACCGCAGTAACAGGAGACCTCTATGGCCGATGAAATTACCAGTGTTTTTGGCGAAGCAAGTGCCGATAACCTCACCCTCGAGGCGGTCAGTGATATTCCGGTATCGATTTCGGTCGTGCTTGGTAAAACCAGCATGCAGGTGCAGCAATTGCTGAAACTGGGCCGCGGCGCGGTGGTGGAACTTGATCGCAAGGTCGGCGAGCCGGTCGATATTTTGGTGAATAACCGCTTGGTTGCCCGTGGCGAAGTGGTGGTGGTTGAGGATAAAATCGGCGTGACGATGACAGAGATCATCAAGAATGAGAAATAGTGCCTGGTTGGTAGTGCCTAGTGCCTGGTTATTTTTATCCAAGCACCAGGCACCAAGCACCAAGCACCTAAAAAAGAGGTGTGTATGCGACTTTTAATCGTGGGTGATTTGGGTGGACAACTGGGCACGGCCAGCAAAATTGCGCGCGATCGCGGCGCAAAAGTCGCCCAGGTGATGGATATTGACCAGGCCTATCAAATGCTGTGTGACGGCCAGGGTGCGGACATTATCATGATCGAAGTGCATCAGGATATTGCCCGCTTTGTGACCATGCTCAAGGCCGAGCATATCACCGTGCCACTCGTTGCGTGCGGCATTGAGGTGGATGCTAAAACTGCGGCCAATGCCATCCGCGCCGGGGCAAAAGAATATGTGCCGCTGCCGCCGGATGAGGAGCTGATTGCCGCCGTGCTTGAGGTGATCGCCGAAGAAACCCACGCGGTGATTCATGGCTCCGATCCCATGCGTCAAGTGCTGGCGATGGCCGAGCAAATCGCGCCAAGCGACGCCAGTGTCCTCATCACCGGTGAATCCGGCACCGGTAAAGAGGTGATCGCCCGCTATATTCACAAGAAAAGTGCGCGCGCGGGTAAGCCGTTTATTGCCGTCAACTGCGCCGCGATTCCGGCGAATCTTATGGAATCGGAATTATTCGGCCATGAGAAAGGGGCCTTCACCGGGGCATTATCGCGGCGGATCGGCAAGTTCGAAGAAGCGAACGGCGGCACCTTGCTGCTCGATGAAATCTCGGAAATGGATGTGGGCTTGCAAGCTAAGCTCCTGCGCGCGATTCAAGAGCGCGAGATCGACCGGGTGGGTGGTCGTAAGCCGATCAAAATTAACATCCGTATTCTGGCGACCAGCAACCGCGACCTGGAAGCCGAAGCGCGCAAAGGCGCCTTCCGCGAGGATTTGTATTTCCGACTAAACGTGATTAGTCTGCATTTGCCTAAGCTCGCGGATCGGCTGGATGATATTCCCCCGCTGGCTGATTATTTTATCGAGAAATATTCCAAAGCGAACGGGATGCCGAGCCGTAAATTAACCCAAAGCGCCATCCAGAAACTCTACGCCCATCCCTGGCATGGCAATGTGCGTGAACTTGAAAACATCATCCACCGCGCCGTACTCATGGCGCAAGGCAACGCGATTGATGAACCGGCGATTTTACTGCCCATACGCAAGGATGCTGCACCCATCCCGGCCGCTGACGCTACCGTTACCCCACCCGTATCAGCCACCACGCCACCCGCAACGCCCATGCGCTCGGCCCTGCCGTTATCTCCACCATCAGCGGCCCCAACAGGGCGCAGCGAATTAGTGGGCCGCACGGTGAATGATGTCGAGCGCGAACTCATTCTTGATACGCTGAGCCATTGCCTGGGTAACCGCACGCAAGCCGCCCAAGTCCTGGGTATTTCTATCCGCACGCTGCGCAATAAACTACGCCTCTACCAGGAAGAAAATCCATCCAGCATCGCCACCGGTAGTTAGGAATTCCGCCCATGGCCCAAGTGCCAAGCACCTCGATCTTATCGCGCTTCACCGTCCCTCAGATGCGGGCGAATGCCCGGCTTGCCTCGCGGCGGACGGATATTTTCTTTGCCCTGGCCGTCATCGGCATTATCTCGGTGCTGGTATTGCCGGTGGCGCCCGTGCTGCTCGACATGTTGCTTGGGATTTCAATCACCATCTCGGTGCTGATTTTGATGACGGCGCTATTCGTCAACAAACCGCTCGAGCTTTCAGCTTTCCCTACCATTTTGCTGATCTCAACCATGCTGCGCCTATCGCTCAACATCGCCACCACCCGGCTGATTCTAAGCCATGGGCACGAGGGTGAAGGCTCCGCCGGGCATGTGATCGAGGCATTCGGCGGCTTTGTCACCGGTGGCTCGGTGCTGATCGGGGCAATCGTGTTTGGTATTCTGACCATCATTAATTTCGTGGTCATCACTAAGGGCTCGGGCCGTATTGCCGAGGTTTCGGCGCGCTTCAGTTTGGATGCAATGCCCGGCAAACAAATGGCGATCGATGCCGATTTATCCTCGGGCCTGATTGACGATAAAACGGCGAAAGCACGGCGGCGCGAACTCGAGGATGAGAGCGCCTTTTATGGCTCGATGGATGGTGCCAGCAAATTCGTGCGCGGCGATGCGATCGCGGGCATTCTCATCACCTTCATCAACCTCATTGGCGGCATGATTATCGGCATCGTGGTCAACGACCTGACGTTCGCGCAAGCCGTGTCGACCTACACCAAACTCACCATCGGCGATGGGCTGGTGAGCCAGATTCCGGCACTGATTATCTCGACAGCGGCGGGTATTCTCGTCACCAAAGCGGGGATTGACGGCTCGTCCGAAAAAGCGGTGCTGGGTCAATTATCGCGCGTGCCGGCACCGCTTGGGATCACCAGTTTTTTGCTGCTGGCCTTTGCCGTTTTGCCGGGCATTCCGTTCGCGCCATTTTTTGTGCTCGCGGTTATCAGCGGCTATCTTGCGTTTTATATCGATAAAACCAACAAGCTGAAAAAAACAAGCGCCGCCGCGACTGGCGCGAATGGTGCGGTTGGCGGGGTGAGTGCCGATGGTCAGCCGGTGACTGGCAATGCCACGGTCGATGAAAAAATCAGCGAATCACTGCATATCGATAGCTTGCGGCTTGAGCTAGGCTACGGCTTGCTGCCGCTCATCAACTATCAGAAAGGTCACCGGCTGACCGAACAAATTAAGGCGCTGCGCAAGCAGGTCGCGCGTGAGCTTGGCTTTGTGATGCCCGCCGTGCGGATTCAAGATAACATGCAACTGCCCGCCAACAGCTATGTGCTCAAGGTCAAGGAAGTCGAGATCGCGCGCGGCGATATTCGCCCGGATATGCTGCTGGTGATGGACCCCGCGGGCAACCCCATCAACCTGCCGGGTGAACAAACGGTGGAGCCAACGTTTGGCCTACCCGCGATGTGGGTCAGTGAAAACTACCGCGAGGAGGCCCTATTTCGTAACTACACCGTGGTTGACCCGCCGACCGTGATCACCACCCACCTCACCGAAGTGGTGAAGGATAATATGGCCGATCTGCTTTCCTATGCGGAAACGCAAAAGCTGCTCGATGATTTGGGCAAAGAAGAGCAGAAGCTGATTTCCGAGTGCATTCCCTCGCAGATTTCGGTCTCGGGTGTGCAGCGCGTACTGCAAAATCTGCTGGCGGAAATGATCTCGATCCGCGATCTATCCACCATTATGGAGGCAGTCTCGGAATCGAGCCGTGTCTCGCAAAATATTGCTCTTATCACCGAGCATGTACGCATGCGCTTAAGTCGCCAAATCAGCCATCAGAACACCAACGAAGAAGGCTATATCCCGATTTTGGCGATGTCACCGGCATGGGAGCAGGCCTTCATCGAATCCATCACCGGTGAGGGCGAAGAGCGTGCACTCTCGATGCAGCCGACACGCATTCAGGAATTCATCGCCGCCGTGCGGCAGAAATTTGAAGCGCTTGCGATGCAAGGCGAGAGCCCGATTTTGCTTACCAGTCCGACCATTCGCCCCTATGTACGTTCAATCATCGAGCGGTTCCGTGCGCAAACGCAGGTGCTAAGCCAAAACGAAATTCACCCCAAGGCGCGCATTAAAACGGTGGGTCAACTGTAATGAAAATGAAACGCATCAGTGCGGCGACAATCCAGGATGCTTTGGCCGTCGCACGCCGTGAATTGGGTGAGGACGCGGTGCTGCTTGAGAGCAAAAAACTCGGGCGCGGCAAAGGCGTGGTCGTGACCTTTGCGGTGGATCAGGATGATAGCCCACTCTTTGGCGATGCGTTCGACGAACCAAGTCCCTTACGAGCGTTTAATCCCGATCCGCCGCTGCGTGAGGCGCCCATCCCCCGTGCGGCCACCCCTAAGCTCGAGATCGATCACCCTGCCCTCGCCTTGATCGATAAAGCACTCGCCTATCACGCTCTGCCGGATGCACTCAGTGCCCGCATTCGCCAACAGCTAGGGCGCGTCGTGCTCACACCCGACAGCCTGATCGAGGTTGCCCATACGGCACTGGCGAAGGCGCTCGAGCTATGCCTTGCCTTTCAACCCATTGCGACCGCGAGCACGGCGTATCCCGCACGTGCGCTGATGTTGGTCGGGCCGCATGGTGCGGGAAAAACTTCGGTGATCGTAAAGCTCGCGAGTGAATTGGCCTTGCATAAAAAACCGGTCGTCATCATCAGCACCGACCTTGAACGCCTGGGCGGTACCGAAAATTTACAGACGGTGGCAAGCATTACCGGCAGCGCGTTTCACATCTGCGAAACGCGTAACGAGCTGAAACCCTTGCTGGCCCAATATGCGGGCAAGGCATGGGTGCTGATCGACAGCACCGGTGCGAATATCTATGAATTTAAGCAAATGAAAGCGCTCGGTGAACTGGCGAGCCTACAGGGTATCGAACCAATTCTCACCTGCCCGGCGGGGATGGATGTGCATGAAGCAAGCGAGATGGCCGGGGTCTTTGATTTTCTTGCCATCGAACGCATGATCGTCACCCGGCTTGATGCCACCCGCCGCTTAAGCAGCGTGTTTACCATGCTCACGACCGGCGGTTACGCCCTGAGCAATCTTAGCAATTCGGCGCATCCTGCGGATAGCTGCCAACCGCTTTCACCCATCGCGCTCGCCCGTTTCATGCTGCGTCATGAGCGCGAAAAAATTACCCCTTAGGAGTTTTTATGCAGGAATCATCCCCATCGACTTCGCCGCTGCGTGGTCCCAATATTATTGCCGTCGCCTCGGGTAAGGGGGGTGTCGGTAAAACCTGGTTTTCAATTACGCTGGCGCATTTATTTGCCCGCGCCGGGCGCAAAACGCTGCTGTTTGATGGCGATATTGGCCTGGCCAATGTCGATGTGCAGCTTGGCCTCACCCCGACGCGTGATCTCGGAGCCGTTTTCTCGGGCCAATGCGCGATGAAAGACGCCATCACCCATTACGAAAAGGGCAAGTTCGATATTCTCGCCGGGCGTTCGGGGTCAACCTCGATGGCCAACCTTGGTGCAAGCCGCATGCAGCCAGCGATTGCGCAACTGATCGCGCTGGCAGAGGAATACGACCATGTCATTATCGACCTTGGCGCGGGCATTGAGCAGCATGTGCAGGTGATGTCGTCGCTCGCGGCGAAGGTGATTGTGGTGCTGACTGACGACCCAACTTCGCTGACCGATGCCTACGCCTTCATCAAGCTGTGCGTTACCCGCGATCAGCCACCGGCAATCCATGTGGTCGTTAACCAGGCCGCGACCCAAAAAGAAGGCGATGCCACCTATGCCGCAATCAACCGTGCGACCATGAATTTCCTGCGCTTCTCGCCGCCATTGCTTGGGGTGATCCGTAAGGATAATAAGGTGAAAGATACGATCCGCAGCCAATCCTCGCTGATCGAAACCGCGCCGCACACCACCGCCGCGAGCGACGCGGCCGCGATCTCGATCAAGCTGATGCAAAAAGAGTAACCACCCGATGCACGCGCCATGACCATTCCGATCCAGGCCCCGCCACCGGTGAATGCGACCATCACCATTCAGCCGGTCAACAGCCCACCCACCAACCGCGAGGGGGCAGCAGCAAGCCCACTGGCGGGAGTGGCGACGGGCACCTTGGTGCAAGGGTTTGTGGTCAATCGCGATGGGCAGAATAACCCGATTTTACGCACGAACTTGGGTGATGTACGCGTAACAAGCAGTGTCTTTCTACGCACCGGCAGCGAGGTGGTGTTTCGTGTCGATGGCAGCCAGGCATCGCTCGCGCGGATTATCTCGGTCGATGGGCTTACGCCGGAAAATTACAGCGCGCAAGGCAGCCGGGTGATCGCGCGCGATGTGATTAGCCAAAGCAGCCTCAGCCTGCCACCGGCCAGCACGCCGGGGCAGGCAAGCCGCGTCAATGCGCTGGGCGGCACGCTGGGCAATAGCAACACGTTGCAAGCAATTGTGCTGCAGCCACAAGCGCCCGCCCCTAGCAATCCATCGCTGCTTGCTTCGGCGCTTGCGGCCGCGCAAACCGGACCGGCACCACTGATTGCGCAATTAACCCAACTGCGCGCCGGTGCCACCATTCGCCTAACCCTGCTTGATTTGAAATTACCGGCCGTAGCCATCGCCCTGGCGAGCGTGCCCACCACCGCGAAGCTCGATGCGCTGCTTGCTTCGCCCAGCGTTGCGACGCCGCAACCGCAACCTTTACCAGGCAGCGCCACCGCACCTGCCGCGACGCCAAGCACGAGTACCCCTTCGCGCAATGCGGCGAATACTGCCGCCAGTTTTGCCCCAACTGCAGCAGCGCAAGCGGCAGCCTCCGCGCCGGACGCAGCCGCCGTCGAGCAAGCTGCACCGTCCGGTGCATCGATCCGCCAAACGGGAGCTCCCGCACCAGTACCGGCACAAGCAGCCGGTGCAGGGGCACCATCCACCACTCCACCGGGCGCAGGGTTGGCAAGCAGCCCCGCGCCATCGACCAATACCGCACCGCCAGTCGCGACACCTGCACCGACAGTGGCACCACCAGCAGCAGCCGCAGCGAGCATTGCAACGCGCAGCACGAGTATATCCGCGCCGATTCCGGCGGCATCGCCCGGAGTACCCATTGCGCCTGGCACCACCTCAGCCGCCAACCTGCTGACTGCGAGCAATACACCACCAGCGCCGAACATCGCCGCAAGCGTATCGCCCGCATTAGTGCTGACACCGGCATCACCCAACCAGATCGTTGCCGATGTCATCGGTCATGATGCGGATGGAGCGAATATTTTGCATACCGCCTTTGCCTCACTGAAGCTTTACACCCCACAGCCCTTGCCGGTTGGCACCACGTTACTGGCGCATGTGGATGCGGAATCAACCACCACGGCAACAACCAGCGCGCCAGCAAGCGCAACGACTGCCACTGCCGCCACCCCCTTAGCGACCAGCACCCCTGCCAGCCTGCCGCTGTTACTCGATCAAGCCGTGCAATGGCTACGCACGCACTACCCCGAAGCAGCGCTCGAGGCCCAATTACGGCTGCCGTCGCTCTCGCCGCGATTTGCCAGCACGATTCTAAGCTACATCACCCAGGTGCGCCAAGGTTCCGTCGATGAAATCCTTGGCAAGCGGGCGGTGCGTCTGCTGGAATCGGGTGCGGCGGAATTGCTCGCGAGTTTACGCGAATCGCTGCAGCAAACCAGAGTGCAACTGAGTGATGCCCCAGCCCTTGCCCCCTGGATCCCGCTTGCGATCCCGCTTTATCTCGGTCAGGAAATTCGTCCTATCCAGCTTTTTTTACCACCCGATGCGCGTGAGCATACCGAAGAATCCAACCGACAAAACCGTGGACAGCGCTTTATTCTCGACCTCAGCCTCTCCGCCCTTGGCCCCATGCAGCTCGATGGCTTCGTACGCGGCGCCAGGCGCGACACAAGCTTCGACCTGATCCTGCGCAGCGAGCGGTCATTACCCGAGGCTATCGGCCAGGATATACGCACGATCTTCACCCAAACCCTTGAAACTACCGGCATCACGGGGCAGTTGTTCCTGCAGCACGGAGCGCAGCATTTCATCCGCCTTGAAACAGCCGCAGCGCACACATCAGGCCAAGACCGGCCGCATACAATCCTTGCCTGATGATGGAAGCTGCGCTACCACCTCATGCCATGAACCAATCCGCCATTGCTATGCCTCACCCTGCCAGCATGTCGCAACTGCGCACGCTGGTGGATACCGATCTGTCGCGGGTGAATGCGGTGATTCTGGCCCATGGGCACAGCAATATCGCCCTGATTAATGATCTGACCTCGCATATTTTAGCCGCCGGTGGCAAGCGTCTGCGCCCATCGCTGACCCTCGCCTGCGCGCAGCTATGTGGTTACACGGGCGCGCGCCATATCAGCCTCGCCGCGTGTGTCGAATTCATTCACACCGCGACCTTGATGCATGACGATGTGGTCGATGCCAGTGACTTGCGCCGCGGCACCGCCACCGCCAATGCGTTGTGGGGGAATAAATCAAGCGTATTGGTCGGTGATTTTTTACTCAGCCGCGCCTTTCAGCTGATGGTGGCAGATGGCTCGCTCGAAGTCCTCAAAATCCTGTCGGATGCGGCGGCGATTATTTCCGCCGGTGAAGTGCATCAGATGATGGTCAGCCATGATCTGACCATCACGCAAGCGGTCTATGAAGAAGTGATTTCAGCCAAAACGGCAGCGCTCTTTGCCGCCGCGTGCGAGCTTGGGGCGGTGGTTAGTGATCAAGCTCAATGGCGCACCAGCTTACGTGATTTCGGCCAATATCTAGGCATGGCCTTCCAGATGGCCGATGATGCACTCGATTATGCCGCAAGTGCAAGCGACATTGGCAAAGCCATCGGCGATGATTTCCGCGATGGTAAAGTCACCCTGCCGGTGATTGTGGCCTATGCCAACGCGAATGAGGCCGAGCGGCAATTCTGGCAGCATGCCCTCGCATCGAGCGACGATATGGGGCCAGAAGGTCTGCGCCGGGCGAAGGAGCTGATCACCAAACATCACGGGGTTGCGGAAACCATGCGCGTTGCCCAAGCCTATGCCGACAAAGCCGGCGCCGCGCTTGATGTCCTGCCACATAATGCAGTGAATGACGCGCTGCGCGAAGCGGCCCAGTTCGCCGTCAATCGCCGCTATTAATTTCTGGATTTGCTAACCGCACCTATGGCGCAAGCACGCTATCCTCACCTGCGATCATACCCGCTTCGCGGTAATAGCGCCGCGCACCCGGGTGAAGCGGTGCCACCAAGCCAACATTGACCATGCGCTCTCTCTCGAGTGTCGCAAAGACAAAATGCAGACTCTTGAAGCTGTCGAAATTATCAAATACCGATTTGGTGAGCTGATAAATCGCCTCCTCGTCGGCATCGGCGGTGGTCAGCAACGTGGCTTTCACCCCAAACGTGGCAATATTTTGCGGGTTGCCCTTATACATGCCGCCTGGAATCGCCGTGCGGGCATAGAAGGGGTTTTTTTCGATTAAACGATTCACCACCGCCCCTTGGATCGGAATCAGCCGCGCACCACAATTGCCCGTCACCTCCTGGATCAAGCCGTTCGGGTGGCCCGCCGCAAATACCATGGCATCGATGCTGCCCTTACATAAAGCGCGCGAGGCTTCGGTAGGGCGTAGTTCGCTCGCCACCGCGAACGAGTGCTTGTTCCATCCCATCGTTTCCATCAGGTTTTGCATGATATCGCGCATGCCCGAGCCTTCGTCGCCGATATTGACGCGCTTGCCCTTGAGATCGGCGAATTGTTTGATGCCACTGTTGGGCGCAACCGCGACGGTGAACATTTCGCTATGCAGCGAAAACACCGAGCGCAAATCACGAAATGGGCCGTCCTCGGCAAAAGCGCCAAGGCCACGATAGGCATTATATTGCCAATCCGATTGCACAATCCCAAGCGTAATTTCACCATCACGCAGGGCATGAATATTTGCGATCGAACCGCTGGTCGATTCCACAAAACAGCGAATGCCATGCTCCTTACGCCCACGGTTGACTAGGCGGCAAATCGCCCCACCGGCGGGGTAATACACGCCCGTCACCGAACCCGTACCGACGGTGATGATCGTATCCTCCGCCTGTGAGGCGGGCGCCGATACCATCAGGCCAAGAGCAAAAACTACAGCAATCAGTGCGCGCTTCATCGTAAAGCTCCCTTTACCGCGTGGTTAATTAATACAGGCGGTTCATGTATTCGGTCCAGAATTTCTCGAGATTATGCATCGATTTATTGACATCGGTAAGAAACGCCAGGCCCGGGCTGCGGCGATCAAGATCGACCACATTGCGCTCAATCAGCGCATCCATTTTTTGCACCAACGCCGCCCCTTTTTCCGACAGTCGCACCCGTGTCGAGCGCTTATCATGCGGGGCTTTCTCTTGAATCAGGTAGTCGCTTTGCACCAGATGCTTAACGTTGTAGGAGACATTCGTGCCAAGGTAATAGCCGCGATTGGTCAGCTCACCGACCGTGAGTTGATCGCCGCCGATATTATATAAAATCAGCGTTTGCACGTTATTGATATCCTCAACCTTGAGCCGATCCAGCTCGCTTTTAACCACATCGAGAAAACGCCGATGCAACCGCTCGATCAGCAAAATGGTTTCAAGGTAAATTTCTTTCATCGTATCACTCCTTTAACGATAACAAATTCGCACTGTTGCATATTCATCGGGCTTAATCAAGCAACGCGGGGTCCGAGGTCAAACGCACGGTGACGGTTGTTCCCTGACCTTCCACACTCTCGATTTTGATTTTGCCGTGATGCAAATCCACCAGCCGTTTGGTTAAGGGCAAGCCCAGCCCCGCGCCATCATATTTGCGGTTCAGCCCGGCATCGGCCTGGTTGAAGCTCGAGAAGGCTTTGCGGATATCCGCCTCGCTCATGCCGATGCCCTGATCGGTGACGGTGATCGTGAAATAATGCACGCTTTGGCGCGCCACTTCCGAGCGTACCGCGACCACCACCTTGCTGCCTTCGCTACTGAATTTAATGGCGTTGGATAAAAGATTGAGCAGAATTTGCACCAGCCGCACCGGATCGGCAATAATTTTGGGCATTTTATCGGGTATATCGGTGTAAATATCGATTTTACGCTGATGCGCTTGCCCGGCAATAATCCGCAAGGCTTTCTCAACGATTTTATGAACGGCCAGCGAGCGAAACGTCACGCTCAACTGGCCGGTTTCGGCCTTGGTGAGGTCGAGAATATCGTTAATCACATCGAGCAGATGCTTACCGGAATCGTGAATATCATGGGCATATTCGGCATATTTCGGGTTACCGATGGGGCCAAATTGCTGCTCGCTGAGCATGGTAGAAAAGCCAATAATGGCATTGAGCGGTGTGCGTAATTCATGGCTGACATTCGCCAAAAACTGCGATTTCGCCTGATTCGCCGATTCCGCCATCTGGCGCGCGCGATCAAGCTCGGCGCTTTTGCGCGATAAGCGGTTATCGCGATCCTCAATTTCCTTGAGCATGGCGTTGAAGGATTCATTGAGCGACTGAATTTCATTCGGCACTAAATCGAGCGCGCCAGGCACCACCCGCAAGGTATAATCACGGTAGAGCGACACGCGCTGGGCGGTTGAGGCAATCCGGCGGATCGGCTTAATCAGCGCCGCTTGCAAGCGCAAACCCAGCAGCCAGCAACCCAGCGCCAGCGCGACCGTAAGCGCCGCCACCACCCCAAACCATAGCCAGAATTTTGCCCATGGGTTGGGCGCTTTGGCCACCAGCGTCACGGTGCCGATGGGCTGGGGCAAACGATCGCGGATGACTGACACATTTGCCGTGAGATAGGGCCGCATGGTTTGGCGTTGCTTGATATCGTCGCAGGTCAGTGACGATGTCGGCTTAAGGGCCGGGCCGCGATGATCGGCCACCAAGTGCGTGGAAGGGTCATGGATACAGCCCAACAACAGCTGGCGGTTGGCGTCCAGCGGGGCGAGTGCGGTGTGGCTTGCGGCGCGCTCGAGGCTAGGCAAAGGCGCGAGCGACAGCGCAACCATACTCGCCTGAGTGGCAAGATTGACCTTGGCCATGCGGTAAGCCTCGCGGTAGGTGACGATACTGAGCGTACCGGTCAGTACCAGCAAGCACAGGCCGCACAGAAGGATCACGCTATGGCGATACAGATGCTGAATCGAAAAATTCATCCCTGAAGCGCTACACCAGGGCGATCCAAAAATCACCAAGACTATGCGCGCGATACACAAGCAATTCCATGACCGCCTGTCACCATCGGTTACGGAATATAACATTTGCCCATCGCAGCGCGCTGGCTTATCGATGCCACTGGAGTAATGGGATTCATTAAGGATCATGCGTTCATGTGTGGCATTATTGGGGTAATTGGCTCGACGCCGGCAGCGCCGCTGGTCTTTGAGGCCTTACAGCGCATGGAATATCGCGGCTATGATTCCGCCGGGATCGCCGCGCTCGAAGGCGGCGTTATTCTGCGTCGCCGGGCGCAGGGCAAGCTCGCAGCGCTCGCCAGCGTGCTGGAGGCCGACCCGCTACCGGGCACCTGCGCCATTGGCCACACGCGCTGGGCCACCCACGGCTTGCCGACCGAAGCCAATGCCCACCCGCACGCGACCGCGCAGGTTGCGGTGGTGCATAACGGTATTATCGAAAATTTTCAGGAGCTGCGCGAAGAGCTGGAGAAGGCCGGCCACCGCTTTACCTCGCAGACGGATACGGAGGTCGTCCCCCAACTCATCAGCCATTATTTGGCGCAAGGTCTAGCCCAAGCTGCGGCATTATCGGCCTGCCTCAAGCGCCTCAAAGGTGCCTTTGCACTGGGAATTATTTTTGCCCAGCAGCCTGATCGGCTCTATGCGGCCCGGCGCGGCTCGCCGCTTGCGGTTGGCTATGGTAACGGCGCGAATTATCTTGGCTCGGATGCGATGGCGCTGGCCCCTCTCACCCAAAAAATCGCCTATCTGGCTGAGGGCGACTGGGCAGAAATTCGTCGCGACGGCATCACCATTTACGCCGCCGACGATACCGTGGTCGAACGCCCGATCAAAATCACCAGCCTCAGCGGGGCAGCGACGGAAAAAGGCGGCTATCGCCATTTCATGCTTAAAGAAATTTTTGAGCAACCCTCGGTCATCGGTCAAACATTAAATGTCTATCACAACGCCGCGACGGGGCATATGGCACTGCCGCCGCTGCCATTCGATCTTGGCCGTATCACACGCATCACCATTGTGGCCTGCGGCACTTCCTATTATGCGGGCCTCACCGCCCGCTACTGGCTTGAATCGATCGCCAAAATTCCGGTCGATATCGATGTCGCCTCCGAATTTCGTTACCGCGAACCGTTGATGGAAAAAAATGGGCTGACGTTGGTCATCTCGCAATCCGGCGAAACGGCGGATACACTTGCCGCACTGCGCTACGCCAAGCAATCGGGCCAGCATACCTTGGCCATCGTCAACATGCCGGAATCGAGCATGGCACATGAGGCGGATGCGACGCTCTACACCCATGCCGGGCCGGAGATTGGCGTCGCCTCGACCAAAGCCTTCACCACCCAGCTCACCGTGCTGGCTTGCCTTACCCTCGCCATCGCCGAGGCGCGCCACACCATCGATGCCGCCACCATGTCGGCCCTCATCCACGCGCTCGCCGAAGTGCCCGCCCGCATCAGCGAAGTGCTGCACGATACGGATGCGATCGAGAAACTGGCGCAGCGCGTGCAACATGCCAGCGATATGCTGTATATTGGCCGTGGCACTTCGTTTGCGATTGCCCATGAAGCGGCACTGAAGATGAAAGAAATCTCCTACATCCATGCCGAGGCCTATGCGGCCGGGGAAATGAAGCATGGCCCGATCGCGCTGATCGATGCATCGGTGCCGATTGTGGCGATTGCGCCAAGCGATGCGCTGTTCGATAAAACCGCCTCAAACATTCAGGAAGCGGCGGCACGCGGCGGAAAAATTATCGTTTTTTCCGATCAAGAAGGCATTGCTCGCCTGGGCGATATTGTCAGCGAATCGATTACCCTGCCGCGCGTTCACCCGCTGGTCGCGCCGATTCTGTACAGTGTCCCCGCACAGCTGCTGGCCTACCATACCGCGGTGCTTAAAGGAACCGATGTCGATCAGCCGCGCAACCTCGCTAAATCGGTGACGGTGGAGTAAGCGGCGACACCGCCGCAGTGGCAGTAAATTTGCCATATTCCTGCGCCGGTGGCTCGATGCATTCGCGCAAACCATGCGCAATACTGCTGAGAATGGCCGCAATCACTGCCTCAGGATTCGCATTCGCGCATGGCATGCGGTGCTCGATGCGCTTGTTATAGGGGTCAGGATCCATCGGGATACGCAGCGCGCAGTAGCGATTATTCACCCCCCAACCCATGATTTTGGGGACATGGTCGGCATCATGCAGTCGCGCCATATCCTCGGCGTTGGGAAAAAATACTGGCATATGTGCCGTAAGCCTAGAAAGAAGGCCGCCCAGGCTATAGCGCAGTGCATCGCTCGCCCATTCATCGGTTTTATGGAACATATTCATGCCCTGCCCGTCCGCCAGATGGGTATGGATATGCAGACCACTGGAAGGCTGATCCGCAAAGGGCTTGGCGGTGAAATTCACCATCACCTGCATCGATGCGGCATGCTGCTCGATGATCGCACGGATCGTGGTAAGCGTGACGGCTAATTGCTCCGGCGTCGTGACCCCGGTAATGATTTCATATTGGTGATGGCCGCGCTCTTTCTCGATGCGCAATATCGGCAATTGGGCGTGCTTAAATGCAGCATCGACCGGTTGCCAAAACGCTTCCATCGTCGCGGGCGATTCATCCGCCAGCATGACGTAGCATTCAAGCTCCGCCGCCATGAAGGGCGTGAGGCAGAATTCACGGTCGAACTGCTGCTGAAGCTCGGTAATCGATGGCGGGTTCATGGCGCGCGGATGCCCATGATCCGGTATTAGGCGACGTGGCTGTTCAACCATTCAACCAATTGGCTTTTGGGCATCGAGCCAACTTTGGTGGCAACTGCTTTGCCATCCTTGAACAGAATCATGGTGGGGATACCGCGCACCCCATATTTCTGAGGCGATTCGGGGTTTTGATCGATATTGACCTTGGCGATCGTCACCTTGCCAGCCATGTCGTTGGCGATCTCATCGAGGATCGGGCCAATCTGCTTGCATGGGCCGCACCATTCCGCCCAAAAATCGACCAAAATAGGCTGGCTGCTCTTGAGTACAGCGCCGTCGAACTCGTCATCGGTGATATGTTTGGTGGTCATGGGGTCCTCGTTTCGTGAGTGATGCGATCTTGCTTACTAGATAGGGTCACGCGCCCCACCCGTCAAGCGACAACCATCGCATCTGTCATCGGGTCATCCGTCGGCCATGGGGTGCGGGCCACCACCTCATCCATCCACATCACGCGCGGCGCGTGCGTCCAGACGATGGCGCAACGAATGGCCCGCGTGGCATAAATCTGCTGGGCGACCGCCCGATAGCGCTTGAGCTGCAGGATATACGCCGTGGATACATCCACCGCCGATGCCGGAATATTAGAGCTGGTTTTATAGTCGATAATCATGATTTCATGATCCGTGATGCGCATGAGATCAATCTGGCCACGCACCGCGATCACGCCGGCTTCATGCGCAATATCGCCGCTGATGCTCACTTCCGCGAGGCGCTCGCCCTGCCACATCCAGGCTTCAGCGCCATAAAGCGCGGCTAACCCTTGCGTCACATCCGCTTGCTCGCGCATGCTCCAATCCGGAGCAATCAGCGCAACCAGAGCCGCGATTTCAGGTTCCGTCATGCCTGCATGCATCGCCTCGAGCATGCGGTGAATGCGCACACCGCGGGCACGGGCTTGCTCGCCGCTAAGCCCCGCGCCATAGGCTTCGTCGCGGCGCTCATCGGCAACCATCACCGGTAAGGATGACGGGGGTTGCATGGGTGGATGGGTGGTCTCACGCGCAATCGGGGTAAGCCAGGCTGGCAGCGGCAAACTGGCGCTTGATCCCGTCGCTCGATGAGGCAACGGCTGAGCCACCGCAACCGCATCCATCATCGTCGGAGGTTCATTCGTCAACCCACTCGTGAGAATAAGCGCCCCCTCCTGTTCGATTGCGCCACTCGCGCGCATCGCTTTTTCGATCAGCGCATACCAGGAAAGGGATGCGGGTGCCACCTCCTGCCCGAGGCTGGCGAACACATGCAGTTCGTCGCAGGCGCGGGTGGCGGCGACATAAAGCAAGCGGCAATGCTCGGCGAGAATCTCCTCGCGCTTGTGCTGTTTGGCCTGCTCAAGCCCCCGGGCGCGCTTGGCAAGAGGCGACATCGCGAGCAGCGCCAACGGCACCCCGGTATCGGACTTGGTCATGAACATCTGTTCTTTTTGCGTCGTCGGTACGCGGATGGCATCGGCCAGAATCACCACGGGGGCTTCAAGGCCCTTGGCCCCATGCACCGTCATCACCCGCAGTTGATGCTGTTCTTGCGTATCGAGCTCGCGCTTCAGCTCGCGCGTGCTGCTCGTGATCCAGGCCTCGAAATGCGCCAATGTCAGAGGCAGTGCGCTTGGCATCGCGGCCGCTTGCGCCTTCAATTCATCGAGCACTTCATGCACCTCATTGCCAAAACGCCGCGCAAAAGCCTGGCGCAGCCCGCGCACCTCAAGCAGCTGCGTCAGAAAATCATACGGGCCAAGATCCCGCATCCCCCGTAGCGCGTGCAACAATGGCGAATCCACCTGTTGCCAGAGGCTCGCCGGGCGACCATAGGCCGCCGCGCAAAGCTCGGCATCGCTCATGCCAATCACGGGTGAGCGCAGCACTTGCGCCAAGGCGAGGTCATCGCCCGGGTGATCGAGCCAGCGCATCAAGGCCAGTATATCACTCACCGCGAGATGATCCGCCAGCCGTAAGCGATCAAGCCCCGCAACCGCCACCCCGCGCCGCTCGAGGCTACGAATCAGGGTTGGCACCAGGCGCGTGCGGGTGCGCACCAGAATGAGAATATCGCCCGCCGTGATCGGCTTACCTGTTTTTGCCAGCACCCGCCCTTCAGCAAGCCAATCCGCCACCTGCTCGCTGATGCTATCGGCCAGTTGCTGCGTTGGGTGGCTATGCTCGGTGTAGTTCATGGGGATGGTCATCGGCGGTAGGCTTGGTGCCGGTGTCATGCGCAATAGCGGGTGCAGCACCACCTGCCCCGGCTGCGAACCACGTGTTGGCTGATGCTCGGGGGTGGTGGCGTGCACCACGAGCGCGGTCGCCATTTCCGGCAAGGCACATAGGGCATTGACCAGCGTAATCACCGCATCGGTCGAGCGGTAGGAATGGGGCAAGTTCTTATCCTGTAGCGGGCTATGGCTTTGCGCCAAGAGGTTGGAAAAGCGCGCGTGGTAGGCGGCAAACTGCTCGGGCGCGGCCCCCTGAAACCGGTAGATCGACTGTTTTTCATCGCCCACCACAAATACACTGCGCGGTGGCCGCTCGCCCTGGTGATGCCCGGCATCAAGCATCAGCTCCTCGACCAATGTTTCGGCGAGTTGCCATTGCTCGAGGCTGTTATCCTGTGCCTCGTCGAGCAAGAGATGATCGATGCGATGATCGAGCTTACTCATCACCCAGCCCATGCGATCTGGCGCACGGCACAACTCGAGCGCGCGGCGCATCTGGTCGTCGAAATCAACCACCTGATACGCCTCTTTTTGCAAGCGATAGCGATCAAGCAGCGCGCGCGCCATCACCGCCACGGCAAAGGATTCCTCGGCACAGGCCAAGGCTTCGAGCTGCTGCTGATAGGCGATCATCGCCATCACCATCCGATCTACCACCTGCGCCACCGCCGATTCCGGGGGGTGATGTTTTTTGTTGAGCAGGTACTGACGGGGCGTTGCCTCCTTGGTCAGGAAAATCTTTGTAAAATCCGGCAATTGTTCCGCGCGCACCGTCATGTCCGAGGTAAGCCATGTGCTCAGGCCCATGGCGAGATTCTGGCCGATCTGCGATTTATTCTTCATCAGCATCGGCATGGCTTCACGCAGTAGGGCTTCGTCGTCGGGCGCGAGCATGGCAAGCGCCGCGTCGGTTATGGTTTGCACGGTAGCCCCCGGCGCCAGGCCGAGATGGCGCCATAGATGCCCGCGCAAGGATGTGACAGATTGCGCCCGCCATACCCTGTCCCACTCGCGTTGCTGGCCAATGATCGCGGTCACTAGCTGATGAAAACGCCACTCACCGCCGCGTGCGACAATACAGGAAAGTGCACCCAGAAATTCCGTGTCAGCCATGGCGATGTTCGTATCCTCGTCAACCAGCAGCGCATTGATTACCTGGCGCTGTAGCGGGTCGGCGGCGGCATCTTCAAGCAAGCGAAACTGCGGCGCAAGCCCCGCTTCGAAGGGAAAGCGGCGCAGTAACGTCTGGCAGAAGCCGTGAATCGTGGTCAGCACCACCCCACCGCTTGGACTATCGAGCACCCGCGCGAATAGCTGGCGGGCCTTGGCCACATCTTCCGCCGTTGCCGGGCGTTTCAGCAGTGCTTCAATACGGGCGGCGCAGGTCGCGTCAT
>CAZZCK010000019.1:8163-29500 GCA_964652475.1 uncultured Azospirillum sp. | reverse complement strand
CGCGTGCCATCGCCGCTTTGAGGGCGAGCAAATCCGCCCAGGCCTGTTTTTTGGCCAGTGGCTGACGCAGCAGGTAGGAGGGGTGGTAGATCACATGCACGGGCACCGCTGCTTCCATATAATCGTTTTTATATTCAAATACTTGGCCGCGCAAACGGGTGATGCCGCGCGTATCGTTGAGTAGTGCCGAGGTGGCGGTGCCGCCGACCAGCACGAGGATGCGCGGGTTCACAAGTGCAATATGCTTCTCAACCAATGGCTTACAGATCGCCAGCTCGTCCTTGCTTGGCTGGCGATTGCCCGGTGGCCGCCAGAACAGCGTGTTGGTGATGTAAAAGTTTTCCTGACGATTCAGGCCGATAAAGCCAAGCATG
The DNA here is from genome assembly GCA_964652475.1 of uncultured Azospirillum sp. Lineage (GTDB taxonomy): Bacteria > Pseudomonadota > Alphaproteobacteria > Rickettsiales > UBA3002 > QFOX01. The sequence goes on along the minus strand of CAZZCK010000019.1, from coordinate 29,126 downwards.
CGGTCGAGCAGCTGGCCGCTGGGGCCGCAGAATGGCACCCCGGCGCGATCCTCCTCGGCCCCCGGCGCTTCGCCGATGAACATGAGGCGACTTGTCGCAACCCCTTGAGCGAAAACCGTATTCGTCGCCGTTTTTTTGAGGGCGCAGCCTGTAAAGCCGCGCACCGCGGCCTCGAGCGCGGGCAGGTCGGTCGCGGCATCCGCCAGCGCGCGCGCCTCGGCCACCGCCGCGGCGATGGAGGTGGGGGGGGTGGAAAGCGGTGCTGCAAGGCGAGTACTTTGGCCATCCCCCTCACCATTGCGGCTAAACTCGCTACGCTCGTTAAGCCTCGTTGCCTCTCCCCAAGGAGAGGCGGCCCCTGTGGCTTCTTTCTTACTAGACTCTAGACTCCGGACTCTGGACTCTTCTTCCTGACTGGCGACGATCTTCTGCGGCACATCCTCGACGCACCAATCGACGCCCATTTGGGCGTACCAGCTGAGGGCATCGTAGGCGGCGTCATGGGTTTTAAGCGGGGTCATGATGGCATCACTATAAAGGGAATTTTGGTAACGAAATATTAATCAATTTGCGATAATGTTAAGAAATCAAGACCACCATAGGCGATGACACCCCATGCAGCTAGTCGAACAGGAATTTTATGCACCGGATATCTCGGCCAAGGCCGTGATCGAGCTGACCGGCGCGCTTGCCGAGTTCAGCGATGTGGAATACGCCAAAGCGCTGATGAGCGACCCGCGCATGAGCAGCAACCGCGGGCATCTCGCCTCATGCGGCGTGAATATGCGCAAAATTAAACAGGCGAAAGAGCTGGTGGCGCTGAGCTTGCCGACGCTTGAATCGCAGCGCCGCGCGATTGAATTTCTCGATTCACTCGATCATGAACAGCAGGTGATGCATGGCTGATTTTTCAAATCTCCCGCCTGTTGCGCAGCACGCGGCACGTTTATTTGGTGAGGCGGTCGACCTGGGTACGGCGCGGCGCGCGGCGGGAATGGTCGTTGACCCTCACGCTTCGGGCATTCAATTCAGTGGCAGGCAATTCACCGGAATGCAAACCGTGACGGGCGTGGCTCCTGATCCATCCAAAGATAACGGCATCGCCTAACCTGTTGCATGATTGCCCCTCGCGGCCTTTCCCACTTTCTGTTATGAACAATGAAACTGGATGCCAGCGTTCGCTGGCATGACACCATCATGGAAAGTGCATCATGACCGACATCATGGAATGCGATTGTCTGATTGTGGGGGCGGGGCCAGCGGGCTTATCTGCGGCCATTCGCTTGAAGCAATTATCGCCCGATTGCAATGTGATCCTCATCGAAAAAGGCTCCGAAGTCGGTGCGCATATTTTATCCGGCGCGGTGTTCGACCCCGTCGCTTTGAATGAGTTGCTCCCGGATTGGCAAGCGCTCGGCGCACCCTTGAATGTGCCGGTCACGAGCGATCATTTTTCGTTGCTCACCCGTAGCAAAAAATTCCGTCTTCCCACCCCGCCGCAAATGAAAAACCACGGTAATTATATCATCTCGCTCGCCAACCTGTGCCGTTGGTTGAGCCAACAGGCCCAAGGGCTCGGTGTACAGATTTTCCCAGGCTTCACCGGGGCGGAGGCGATCATCGAGGACGGCGCGGTGAAGGGCATTCGCACCGGCGCGTTTGGGATTGGTAAGCACGGCGAACAGAAAGCCACCTATCAGCCGCCGATGGAACTGCGCGCGAAAATCACCCTGTTTGCGGAAGGCTGCCGTGGCTCGCTGAGCCAAAAGCTGATGGACGAATTTAAGTTGCGCGACGGGGTGGCGCCGCAAACCTATGGCATCGGCATCAAGGAAATCTGGCAGGTTGCGCCGGATAAACACCAGCTGGGCCGCGTCGAGCATAGTGTCGGCTGGCCGATGGATGCCATGACCTATGGCGGCTCGTTCATCTATCACCTTGAGGATCACCAGGTGGCGGTTGGGTTTGTGGTCGGGCTTGATTATACGAACCCGTATCTCGATCCGTTCAAGGAATTTCAGCGTTTTAAAACCCACCCGAAAATTCGCCCATTATTTGAGGGCGGCAAGCGGTTGATGTATGGCGCGCGCGCGCTCAACGAGGGCGGCTTTCAGTCGATGCCGAAACTGGCGTTCCCCGGGGGCGCACTGATTGGCTGCGCGGCGGGGTTCCTCAATGTGCCGCGCATCAAAGGCAGCCACACGGCGATGAAATCGGGCATGTTGGCGGCGGAGGCGATGGCGGAGTATTTAAGCTTAGCCACGGGAGCCGCCTCTCCCCTTGCGGGAGAGGCAACGAGGCTTAATGAGCGTAGCGAGTTTAGCCGCAGTGGTGAGGGGGCTAACCAGAGTCTTCGCGCTACGGATGGCCCCCTCACCCAACCCTCTCCCGCGAGGGGAGAGGGCTTACCCGTGACGCCATTCACGACTCACGACTCACGACTCACGACTGACTACGCTGAACTCGCCGCCTACGAACCCGCGCTGCGTGCCTCATGGGTGGGGCGCGAGTTATACGCCGTACGCAATATCCGCCCATCGTTCCGCTTGGGGCTGTGGGCGGGGCTGCTGATGGCCGCGATCGATACGTATCTGTTCAAAGGCAAAGCACCGTGGACGTTGAAGCATCACGCCGACCATGCTGCCTTGAAACCGGCGGCAGCTTGCAAAAAAATCGATTATCCGCTGCCCGATGGGGTGGTGTCGTTCGACCGGTTATCGTCGGTGTATTTGTCGAACACCAACCACGAGGAAGACCAGCCAGCACACCTCACACTGCGCGATGCGAGCGTGCCGGTCGCCGTGAATCTCGCGCGCTATGACGGCCCCGAGGCTCGCTTCTGTCCGGCAGGTGTGTATGAGTATATTGATGACGGGGGCCTTGCCCCCGCAACCCCCGCCGCAAGCGGCTCGCCTTCGGCTACGCACGGCCAACTAACGGTTCACAAACGCCTGCAAATCAATGCGCAGAATTGCGTGCATTGCAAAACCTGCGACATCAAAGACCCGACGCAGAATATCGTCTGGGTAACGCCCGAGGGCGGCGGCGGGCCGAACTATGGGAATATGTAGATGCGATTGGTTACGCTAAAAATGGATAGCTAGAGTTTGCCGCGCGTAGCGTAAGCGAGCCGCGTGCGGAGGGGGTTTGGGGGTGATATCCCCATCAGCGCGCGAAGCGCTCAATAACGACTAACCGTAAATCGCCTGATACGGAATCGGGCGCTTGGTGACGGCATCGATCACGATGTCGCCGTTTTCATAGGCAGCGCCGATGAAATCGATCCCGCGGGTAGGGTCGATCACCCGGCAGGGCTTGACGGTTTTGCCTTTGTATTTGCGCAGTTCGGTGACCGCGCCGCGTAGCTCTGGGTTGTTCTTACTGCTCATGATGCCCTCACTTTACGCGTACGAATTGCACGCATTTCATTTGATGCGGCGGGGATTATCATGTAATGCGAGGCCAGTGCAAGCAATTTTACGCTAACGAGACAATTTCATGGGCGAAAGCCGCTATTTTCAGGGTTTTTTCACGAGGCTGAGCACCCTGGTTGCGGTTGCGATGCTCGCCGCCGGTGCTGAGGCGGCCGCCGCGAGCGCCCCCGTAGCCGAGGATCAGGCCGCACCCGCACCACGTCAGCCGGTGGCTGGCAGCGCGGCCGGCGAGTCGCTCGCGAAGCCCGCACCCGGCCTACGCCCGGGCATGGCGGGGAGTTTTTTATCCGGCCGCTTTGCCAAGCAAAATAAGGACCTGAAAGAAGCGGCGCGCTATATCAGCGAGACATTATCGCATGATCCGAGTAACGAAGGGCTACAGCACGAGGCGATGCGCATGCATCTGCTGGCCGGTAATACCGAAACGGCGATCCAACTCGCCCGCACCTTAAGCAAAAACGACAATAACGACCCCCTGATCGCCAGTTTATTGATGCTTGAGGCGGTGAAGGTGAGCGACTTTCCAAGCGCCCGCGCGGCGATCGAAAAAGCCCCGAGTGCCGGGCTATTTGGCCTCATTCGCCCGGTGATGCTCGAATGGATTGCGATCGCCGCTGACCCCAAAAAGAAAGCGGTTGATTTGCGCGCCGCGGTCGATAAGGCGGGGTTTTTTGCGCCGTTTATCAACTACCATACGGCGCTGATGAACGATGTGCTCGGTAACCAGCCAGCGGCGAGCGCCGCCTATGCGAAGGCCAGCAGCGAAATCGCCGCGACGCCCTACCGCGTGATCGAGGCGACGGCGAATTTCTACCAGCGCGCCGGCAAACTGAGCGAGGCGCAAGCCGCCTATGATGCCTATGCCAAGGCAAACCCGCAATCGTCGCTGGTGGTGGCGAAACTTACGTCAAACCCCACGCCCAAACCGCTGGTGGCGGATGCGACGCAAGGCCTGGCCGAGCTTTATTTCACCACGGCGAGCATTTTATTTGGCGAGGATGCCCCGCAGGAAACCTTTTTATACCTACGCATTGCGCTGGCGCTTCAGCCAAATTTACCCCCCGCGCAGATGATGCTGGCGAGCCTCTATGAGCAGGTCGAGGATTATAAAAACGCGCTCGTGACCTACGATCTCATCCCCGAGGGGAGCGTGTTTTATCGCCGCGCGCAGGTGCGAAAAGCCCTCAATTACGAGGCGCTCGGCCAGAAGGATAAAGCCTTCGCGTTGCTCGATGCGCTGGCCAGCCTTGATGTGAACGACGCGACGGCGCTTATCACCAAGGGCGATATGCAGCGCGATGCGAAAAATTACGCCGCCGCCGCCATCAGCTATAGCGAGGCGATCCGCCGCACGCAGCCGTTAGGCGCGAGTGACTGGCCGCTGCTTTACGCCCGTGGCATCAGCTACGAGCGGGCGGGCGATTGGTCGCGTGCCGAGGCGGATTTTAACCAGGCTTTGAGCCTCGAGCCCAACCAGCCGGATGTGCTCAACTACCTCGCCTATAGCTGGTTGACGATGAATAAAAACCTCGGCAAAGCGCGCGATTACCTCGAAAATGCGTTGGCCCAGCGCCCGGATGATGCGCATATCATCGATTCGATTGGCCTCGCCTATTACCTCGCCGGGGATTACGCCGCCGCGGTCGAGCGCTACGAACGCGCGGTTGATTTGATGCCCGACGATGCGACCGTGAACGAGCATTTGGGCGATGCCTATTGGCAGGTGGGGCGGATCACCGAGGCGCGCTATCAGTGGGAGCGGGCGCTGATTTTCAAGCCAGAAAAAGTGATCGAGGATGGCTTGCGCGAGAAGCTTGCGAATGGCTTGCCCGCGCGCGCGGCAGCCCCCTCGGCCGTTAACGCGCATGTGGATGGGCCCAAGCTCACCCCGGCTGTGACCCCGGCGCTGAATACGCCCGCCACCCGGGTGCAGTGATGCCCGTCATCACGCGTCGGGCGCGCGCGAAGCTCAATCTGTATTTACATATCGAAGGCCGCCGCGCGGATGGTTATCATGGGCTCGAATCGCTGGTGGTGTTCACCGACCTTGCCGATGAACTGACCTTTGCCGCCGCGACGGAGCTATCGCTTACGGTCGGCGGCCCGTTCGCCAAGGCAGCGGGTGCGGAGGAAAATAACCTGGTCATGCGTGCGGCGAAACGGCTGCAAGCGGCGCACGGGGTTACGACCGGTGCGGCGATCACGCTTCAAAAAAATATCCCTGTCGGTGCCGGGCTTGGCGGTGGCTCGGCGGATGCGGCGGCGGCCTTGCAGGGCTTAAACGCGTTGTGGCAATTGGGGTTGAGCGAGGCGGATTTTCACGCGCAGGCACTCGCCTTGGGTGCGGATGTGGCGATGTGCCTGAGCGCCCGCCCGGCCATTGCGCGCGGCATTGGCGAGCAGCTCGCACCACTGCCCATGCCACTGCCACCGCTGTATGCATTGCTGGTTCACCCGCGCACGCCGCTGCTGACGGCGGATGTCTATGCGGCATTGGCGAGCTTGCCAGCCGCGCGAGGGGCGCCATGGATGATGCCAACTGCTTGGGATGCGGCGGCGTTCCTTGCCTCGCTTCAACCCACGCGCAACCATTTGCAGCCAGCGGCGATTACCGTCAATCCGCTGGTGGCGGAAGTGTTGCTCGCGCTTGAGACGCTTGAGTCACGCGCCGAGTTTATCCGCATGACCGGCAGCGGTGCCTGCTGTTTTGCGTTGTATGCAGACGAGGCCACGGCCAGATCCGCTGCGAAAACGATGGTCGAAGAGTATCCCGATTGGTGGGTGGCGGTGGTTCGTGATTCGATGATTCGATGATTCGTTTTTCATTGTCCGAAATAAGCGCTACGCGCCTCCTACCTCGAATCACGATCCACCTTCGCCAAGGCTTCGGTGGACAGGCTCACGAATGACGAACCCTACTTCACCTTCGCGAGGATCTGCTCCATCTCTTCGCGGCGCATGGCGTGCGGCACGATCTCATCGCCCACGATCAGCATCGGTGTGCCTTGCACATGCAGCGTATCGCCCAGGCTGCGGTTCTTAGTGAGAATCGCCGTGACTTCATCCGTCGCGGCTTCGGCGCTGATTTTTTTGGCATCCATGCCCAGGCTTTCGGCAAAGGCGAGGGCGGCTTTTTCATCCGTCCCGCGGGCGGGGTTGGTCATCATTTTGGCATGAAAATCATAAAATTTATCCGGGTAAAGTCGGTGCACGGCCAAGGCGATTTTTGAATTGGTCTCTGAGGTTGGGCCAAAAATCGGGTATTCGATAAAGATCACGCGTACGCTGGGGTCGGCTTTCACGAGTGCATCGAGCTCGCCAAACATCGATTTGCACACGCCACAATTATAGTCATAAAACTCGACGACGGTGCGTTTGCTATCCTTCGGCCCGTGCGACGGTGCGTCGGCATTGGCATAAAGCTGGGCGCGGATGGCTTCGTCCTTCACGGCATCGTTCGCTTTTCCGGCCTGTTTTTTTTGCGTGGTGATCTGGTAGTTCTGCACCGACTCCAAAATCAGTTCAGGTTCATTCGCGATCACTTCGCGCACGATGCGCTTGATCGATTCCGCATCTGCGCCCGCTTTCGGGCCGGAGCTGGCGACAACGGCACCACCGAGTGCGGTACCGGCGAGCAGGCCAATAATCAGCTGCGTGTATTTCATGGGGTTCTCCGTGATGGATTAAGAATAGTCGTGGTGTTTTTTTGTTGTACAGGTTTTAGTCTTGTCATTCCCGCCTGCGCGGGAATGACAAGCTGGTGAGGGCTTTTATCAAAACCCCCCTCATTATACCGCGCGGCTACTATCCGTTGGCAAGTGAAAAGGCGGTTAGAATGGCGAATCGGCCTGTTTCTTTTTCTTCAATTGCTCCTTCGCGTCACGCTCGAGATCGTCGAGCTGCAGGGTGAGGCTCGCATCATCGCCCGCACTTTTACGGGCGCGCGCGACATGCTGAATCACCGTTTTGAAGTCGCCCGAAAGCGCCGCTTCCTCGGCCAGCGCGGCGTAGGAAAGCCCAAGCTTGCCTTGCTTGCCGTAGGCGATGGCGAGTTGGCGCCAGGTGCCGTCATAGCTCGGGTCGCCCTCGCGCGCGCGTTCGAGCAGATCGATCGCCTGGCGCAAGCTTGCCGGTTGATCGAGCGCGATCAGGCTTTTGCCATATTCGGCGGCAATCAGTGGTGAACGCGGTGCGAGTGCATGGGCGCGGGCATAGGCCAGCGCGGCTTCCTTCGCGTTACCGTTTTCAAATAGCATCTGCCCCTTCGTGTCGTAGAAATAGGGGTCGTTCGGGAATTCGGCGATCAGGCTGTTGATGCCCGTGAGCGCGTCGCGCAGGTTGCTGCGCTTGAACTCGGCAATGGCGCGGGCATAGCGCGCAGGCACGGAGCGATCGCTCGTGGGATAGCGCGCGATGGTTGCCGCGTAAGGTTCGGTGAAGGCCATGAGCTTGGCCAGCATGCGCGCATGCATGGTGTTCCAGGCGGCGGGCATATCGTCCTCGCGCACGGGCGAGGCGTTGATGTGATTGCGCATGGCGGTGATGCGCTCGCTCGAAAGCGGGTGGGTGAGCAGGTATTTGTCGGGGCGGATGGCACCTTGCTCGCGTTGACGTAATACCTCAAACATATCGAGCATGCCGTTGGCCGATAAGTCATTTGCCTCGAGGTAGCGCAGCGCGGCTTGATCGGCGGCTTGCTCGTTACGGCGGATATCGCTAAGCGCCCCGCGGGTGGCCACCTGCTGGCTGCTGATGACGGCACCGATCGCGGCGTCGCCCTGGCCGCCGATGGCGGCGGCGGCACCGAGCACCAGGCCAATCGCACTGCCGAGTGTGGCGCGCGAGGAAATGCCCTCAAACTGCGACAGATGGGCACCCGCGATATGGCCGGTTTCGTGGGCGATGACGCCGATGAGCATGCCCGGCGTTTTCGTTTCGCGGATGAGACCGGTATGCAGAAAAATATTCAAGCCACCGGCGACAAAGGCGTTCACCTCGGGGCTTTGCACGATTAAGATACGCACCGAGTCGGGGTCGATCTCGGCGGCGGTAAAAATTGGCCGGGCATAGGTCGCAATCGTTGCCTCGATCTCGGCATCGCGAATCAACCCGGCATGGGCCGATAGCGGCAGAATGAGCGCCATCGTGACGGCCACGAGGCGGCGCATGCATTTAGCTCTCGAGCACACGGCTCCACCAACCTTTTTTCTTCGGCGTACCCTCATTCGCGCTTGATTGCGAGATGATGGGTGATGCGATCGCTGCCGGGTTGGTTTGCTTTTCGCTCAAGGGAATCACGAGCGAGGGGCGCGAACCGCTGGCGCTATCGCTTGCCGAGGGGACAGGGGTGTGATGGCTGCTATGGCGTGCGACCGTTTCCTCCCCGCTGGTGCTATCGCCCCAAGAGGTGGGGGTGCTGCCCGACGTGATCGGATTACCGATGGTGCCGTCCTCACGCCGTGGGCGATCCGCCCGACTACGGTTACGGCCACCGCGGCGGCCGCGGCGGCGGTTGCGATCCGCGCGCTCGATCGGTTGGCCGTTCTCGTCGAGCGCTACGGGTGCGGGCTCGCCAGGGTTGGTATTCGCCGCCTCGGCGATTTGCGCAGGGTCGCGCGGTGTACGATCCGGACGATCCTCGCGCGGGCCGCGCTCGCGGTTGCGGCCACGGTCGCGGTTGTTACGGCCACGGCCGCCACGGTCGCGGCGTGGGCGCTCGCCACGCGGCTCACGCGCTGCAAATTCAGCATTATCCTCATCCATAGCACTGCCGCCGATGATCTCGTCATCGTCGGGCAACGGCTCGTAGGCGTCATCCGCGGCATCGGCCGGGGCGACGGCGTTATCGAAATTCACCCCGCCGGATGATTGACCGTCGCGACCGCCGCGGCGACCACGACGTGCGCCACCACGGGCGCTGCTGCCGCGCTGCTGCTGCGGCTTCACTGGCTCGTGGAGAATTTCTTTGCCATCGGCGGTGAGCTTGATGAGGCGGTGATTGCCGGTGATCATGCTCGCATCCATCAGCACGGCGACGGTGATGCCGTAGCGCTGCTCGATGGCCTGCAGGGCGGTGCGTTTTTCGTTGAGCAGGTAGAGCGCCGCCTCGGGATGAGTGGTGACGCGTAAGGCCACGTAATCGCCACTGGCAGCCTCTTTCTCAAGCGCGCGAATGATTTGTATGCCGACCGTTTCAACCGAATGGATGTAGCCAGTGCCGCGGCAATGCGGGCACATCACACCCATGGCCTCCGAAATCGATGGCCGTAAGCGTTGGCGCGATAGCTCCATCAGCCCGAAGGTGCTGATGCGCCCGATCTGGATTTTCGCGCGGTCGGCCTTGAGCGAATCCTTCATCACCCGCTCGACCGCTTTGCGGTTTTTGCCGTAACCCATATCGATGAAATCGATAACAATCAGCCCCGCCAGATCGCGCAAGCGCAGTTGGCGCGCCACTTCTGCCGCGGCTTCCATGTTGGTTTTGATCGCCGTTTCCTCGACGTTGCGCTCGGTGGTCGAGCGGCCAGAGTTGACATCGATCGAGATCAGTGCCTCGGTTGGGTGGATGACCAGATAGCCGCCCGAGGGCAGGCGTACTTGCGGTTCGGTCATCGCGGCCAGTTGGTCCTCGACCCCGGCATAGGCAAAAATCGGCATCGATTCCTTATAGAGCTTCACCCGCGCGGCATGGCTTGGCATCAGCATGCGCATGAATTCTTTGGCTTCGTTGAAGCTTGCTTCGCCCTCGATAATCACTTCCTCGACATCGCTGGTGTAAAGGTCACGCAGCGAGCGTTTGATGAGGTTGCCTTCTTCGTAAATGAGGGCAGGGGCGGTGGAGGCCAGGGTCTCTTCGCGGATCTGGTTCCATAATTTAACGAGATATTCATAATCGCGGCGGATTTCGGCCTTGGTGCGGTCAATCCCCGCAGTGCGGATGATGACGCTCATGCCGCGATGGGTGCGCATTTCGGCGGCGACTTCCTTCAAGCGGCGGCGCGTCTCGCGGTCGGTGATTTTCCGGCTGATGCCGCCGCCTTTGGGCGAGTTGGGCATGAGCACCGCGGCGCGCCCGGCGAGCGAAATAAAGGTGGTCAGCGAGCAGCCTTTGTTGCCGCGCTCTTCCTTGATGACCTGCACCAGCACAATCTGGTTGCGCTTGATCACTTCCTGGATGCGGTAGCGGCGATGAAAGGCGGTGCTGCGGCCCGGGCGGCTGTTACGGCTGCCGGTTTCCTCGCCATCCTCGGCGGTGGTTTCGCTCATGGCGGAGGCATCTTCGGCGCTCGTGGCCTCGGTATTATTGGCATCAATCGCCGGGTTTTCCTCGGGCAGGGGGTCGGAATGGATGGCAAAGCCTGGGGCGTTGAGCGGCTCGACCGCGTAAGGGGTTACGGGCGGCTCGGCATCGAAGCGATGGGCGGGCACCTCGACCGGTGGCAGGTCGGTTATGCTGCCAGCGATGCTGGTATCCGCGGCGGTGAATTCACTCATGGCGACGATGGTTTCCGGCTCGGGTCTGGTCTCGTCGCGTGCGGCGTCCTCTTCGGGCACGAAATCGTCGTCCTCGCCCTCGCTATCGGCGTCGCTATCGCCATGTGCGCCGCGGCTGCGACGGCGCGATTCGCGGGCAGCTTGCTCGCGCTCGAAGGCTTCTTCCTCGGCGGCTTCTTCGGCTTCGGCCTCGGCAATTTGTTCGGCGACGAGCTTGGCCTTATCCTCGGCGGTCAGCTGGTAATAATCCGGGTGAATCTCGGCGAAGGGCAGGAACCCCTGCTTGCCGCCACCATATTCGACAAACGCCGCTTGCAGCGACGGCTCGACCCGGGTGATTTTGGCCAGGTAAATATTACCCTTGTTCTGGGCTTTGCTCGAGGTGACAAAGTCATAATCATAGACCTGGTCATGATCGAGCAGCACCACCCGCGTTTCATCGGCATGGGCGGCATCAATCAGCATACGTTTGGTCATAAAATCTCCTGTTACGCGGCCAGCGGCACGAACGACAGGATCAAACGAACGGGTGCCACAACAAGTGCGGCGCGGCCAGCATTGCGGCTAGCGCACTCCCCACGACAGGCGACGCGGGCCAGACCCACGCGCAGGTTCTAAGGTAAGCCAAGCGAATACCCCATCCGACCCGCGCATCGGCGCGACAATGGATAGGTTTATCGTTGTTTTTTCGTATGATCCCATGGTTACGCGCACCAGCGCACTTTCATATTCAATCGGTTAATCCACCACGGCGAGCGTTGTCCGGATGTTCATGTCAGGCATGCCCGGACCGCCGCCGAATTTCGTTTCGTAAATCGCTTATACGCCAAAGGGGGGGTAGGGGGCAAGGGGTTTGTGGGATGGGGGGGGTGGCACGGCAACGCCGATTTTAGTCAGTCAGCATCAGCGAACTGCTAGAAAAGCGAGCGATGTAGCACCCAGTTTGGACCCGCCAGACCCACCAACGTCATTGCGAGCGCGTAGCGAAGCAATCTACCTTGGGTACAGATAAAAGAAAAAGATTTTTCTCCCGAACCGCTTTCTTTTTAGCCCAAAGATGGATTGCTTCGCTAAGCGCTCGCAATGACGGAGCTTGTGCACGATGGAGTGTAACGCCGCTAACCAGCAGGCTACTATCGCAGCACTTCAACCAAATTTGCTAAAAATGTTCAAAAATTAATAGAAAATTAACCGGGGGGGGTAAACTAACCCTTGATGGCGCTGTGTTTGTGAGGGCCACGATATATAACAAATGATGGAGATGATGATGCCGAGTAATCCAGAAGTAAATCTAGAGCCTAACAAGTTAGAGCCTCACAAGTTGAGTCCGGAGGTTATAAAGATTTTAGATGGTTTAACAGAAGAAGATCGAAAAACGCTGAATAATCCAGGGCCTGTCAAAAATGACGCTAATCAACGAGATGGCCATTGGAGTGAGGAGACTAAAGAGGCTTTTAGAAAGATTTTAGATGGTTTAACAAAAGAAGATCTAGCTGAGCTGGAACGAATATCGTCTGAAAATCGAGCTAAGCGATCGGATGTGCTTGTTGAAACTAAAGAGGGCGGTACGCATGCATATGTTGCAGTCGATAATACGCCTGACGAGATAGTAAACGCCAAAGGGTATCGCGAATTTGGTGATAAAGAAGATATACAAATGAATATTAACGAACATGGTATCGATACTATTAGAATTGGTGGCACTCAGTACCTATTCAAGCTTGACGAGCAAGTTCAAGACACCATGCTTAAGCTTGCAGGGCAAGCTGCGCAGGGGAACTTTGTTTCACGTGAAGAACTCGGGGACATGGTCAGAAAAGTTGCGGCAAATCCTAACGCATCTCGTGACGAAATACTCGGCCGCGGGAAGTAGTAGTGCCATGAGCAACGGTCAGCGCTAGCTCAGTCAATAGTTTCAGATAACGGAAACGCCACCTTCGGGTGGCGTTTTTTTTGCTGGCGCCGTACGCTCCGTGCGCAGGGGACACAAATACCCATGGATGCGGCGGAGTGCCATGATCGAGCGTTGGCGTTGCCATGGGTAATGATGTCCCCACCACACTACCCTTTGACTATGTCTTCACTGAATACCGAATACTGAATCCTGAATCCCACTTCCATCACCCCCTTCGCGCACCAAAAAAAGAGGGCCACCCTTGCGGGTGACCCAGTTGGATGGTGTGTTCATGCCCCGCTTGATGGCGGGTGATATTCAACCGGTGCGGGGTGACTGCCGCATCGCACCGATAGACTAGGCAACAAACCCATGCGTTTTCGCATTGTGGCTGTTGAAAACCATGATCGAGCGGATCGCGTCGCCGTAGGTGGCGTTTTTGCGCGTTTCGCCCGTGTAGAGGCTGATAATTTCGTCGGCGTCCATTTTATAGCGGTTCTTGAGGAATAGCACCTGCTCCTCCGCCATGGTTTGGATTGCGACATTGACCTCGTATTGCTGTTGATTCATCACCATCTCCATCGTTGTTGCGCCTTTGAGCGACGCTTACCGAAGGAACATGCAACTCGCGTGCCAAGTGTGGGGATGAGTCAATTAACTATATGATTATTATATATTAAACCGATATTCGCGCCTGGCGTGTAAAATTCGCCTAAAATGTGGTAACTAGGCAATATTTGCCGATATAAGGCATAAGTGACGCAAGGTGGGCAAATTTTGCCTAGTAAGATAAAAGCTTAGATAAGCAGATGAACTGTTATTAAAAGTAAGAGCGCGATGGACGTTGTCCGTGATTCGTCAGCCCTCCATCCTGTCATGCCGTCGTATGACGGCATCCGTGCACTTCATTTTCCAATAGGCCGCTTTTATACTTTTATACATCTCAGTGCGCAGACCCCGTCATCCTCCTACGCCAAGGCTTCGAAGGACAGGTGAAGACGGGGTGACAAGCAAGAGAGACGTTGCGCTGAAGAGTGCTGACTGAGAAATCACGAACAACGAACAACCAGCAACCAACAACGAATGCCACCACCTACATAAGCTCCGGATCGATATACGGATAGAGTTCGTCGTCGCGGCCGGAGGATTGCTCGTCGAAGGTGGCGATGTGGTAAATGCCGTCGCCCTCGTTGGCCAGCGGCAGGATGGAGTTGCCGATAATGATGCCGTCATGCGGCGAGAGGATGGCGTATTCGTAATCGCCAAACGGGTTGGTGATGAAGCCGAGCTTATCGCCTTTGCTGACGCGTTCGCCGAGCTTTTTGCGGGTGACGAAAATGCCGCTGATGGGCGCGCGCACCCAGTGGCTCGATTTCGCGATGTAGGGCTTCACCGCCGGTGCTTTGATTTTGAGCGGCGGCAGCATGCCAATCGCGCGCATGACATTGATAATGCCCTCGACCCCGATGATCGCCGCGCGGTGATCGAAGCGCAGTGCGGTGCCGGCCTCGTAGAGCAGCATGGGCATGCGTTCGTCATCGACCATTTCACGCAAAGAGCCATCGCGCGGCGAGGCGTTGAGCACCACCGGCGCGCCGAAGGCTTTGGCCAGTTGCAAATTAGCGGGGCGGGTGAGGTCGGCACGGATTTGCGGCAGGTTGCGCCGGTGAATCGCGCCCGTGTGCAAATCGATGCCATGGGTGCATTGGTTGACGATTTCGGTGCGGAAAATATAGGCGACCTGGCTGGCCAGCGAGCCTTGCTCGGCACCCGGAAAGCTGCGGTTGAGGTCGCGCCGATCCGGCAAATAGCGGGATTTATCGTTAAAGCCAAAGACATTGACGATGGGAATGGCGATGAGCGTGCCGGCAATGGTTTTAAGCAAGCGGTGCTTGAGCAGCCGGCGTACAATATCCACCCCGTTGATTTCATCGCCATGAATGGCGGCGGAGACAAAGAGTACTGGCCCATCCTGATGCCCGCGCACGACTTCGACCGGCATTTTCATGTCGGTGAAATCATAGAGCTTGGCGACGGTGATGGCCAGCTGGCGGCGCTGGCCGGGTTCAATCTCTTCGCCGCCGATGGTGAGGGTGTTCATACATTCATTCCTTGCGTGGCGGTGGCAATGTTGGCGACCCGCACCTCGTGCTGCGGGTAGGGGATGGTGATGCCATGGGCTTTGAAACGTGTGAGAATGGTTTCCATCACCTCGCCTTTGGGTTCCATGCGGCCATCGGTCACATCGGCCACCCAGAAATGCAGCAAGAGTTTGATGCCAAAATCGCCGAAGCTATCGACCACGCAGATATTGGTGCGCTTGCTGGCGCGTTTGGGGTGAGCATTCGCGGCCTCAAGCATCAGCGATTTGGCGAGCGCTACGTCGCTGTCATAGCCGATAGTGATGGTGATATCGGCGCGCGCGTGTTTGTTGCGATGGGTCCAGTTAATCACATGGTGGGTAATGAATTCCTCGTTGGGGATGAGCACGTCGCGCCCATCTTGCGACTCGAGCAGCGTGTAGCGCGCGTTGGTGCGGCGCACGAAGCCGACGGTGCCATCGGCGAGCTCGATTAAATCACCGACCTCGATCGATTTTTCGAACAGCAGGATAATGCCGCTGATGAAGTTCGATGCAATTTTTTGTAAGCCAAAACCAAGCCCCACACCGAGCGCACCACCGAACACACTGAGCGCGGTGAGGCTGATGCCCATCACCTGCATCCCGACGATGACGACCAGGCAATAAAGCGCAATCTGCACGATTTTCATGACGAGCGCGCGGTTGCTGGCGCGCATGTCGCTGCGTTTCAAGCGGCGCTCGAGGCGGCGCACCACCAGGCTGACAAGCCATAATAGCACGCAGATGACGACGATGCTTTTCAGGATCCCATAGGGGTTGAGGCTGATGCTGCCCAGTTTTATCGAGGCACCTGAGAGGGCTTGAAGCGCGCCATTCACGTCGATACTGTCAGGAAGCGGTAGGGTCATGGTCGCCATCATTCGCGGAATCATTGGATGCAGCATACGAACTATCCGCGGCTTGTAAAGCGGTCACACCGATTTTACGCGCTCGCGCAATCTGCTATACATTTTGCGTGGAAATCTTATGATGGTGAAGATTTTATGATAGTCTGTTCATAGAGCCTACATGGTCGATACGAATAACACCTTGCCATTTTGTCATTCCCGCGCAGGCGGGAATCCCCTACAAGAAGGGAAGGAGATTCCCGCCTGCGCGGGAATGACAAGAACCAGAGAATTGTACAAAAATTAAAGTAAATGAGTATATAGAGCTTTGCTCATCACTCACGATAGGATGCTGCGATGATCCGTTTTGATAATCATGCGTTCAAAGGCCTGGATGAATCATTACGTCACCTGCATACCTGCGTGATGGCGATGGGTGAGGGGATCGATCAGTTGATGGCACTCTTGCCCGAAAGCGTCAGTAGCGGCGATGCCACGCTGTTTCAGCGCGCGAAAGAGATCGATAAAACGGTGAACGCGCGCGAGGTTGAAATCGATAGCGCGGTGGCCGCCATCATCAATAAATACACGGTGATGGGCGAGGATTTGCGCTTTACCCTGGCGGCGGTCAAAATCTCGGGCACGCTCGAGCGCGCGGCAGATAAAGCGAAAAACTGCATCAAGCGTCTGGGGCGGATGCAGCAGCCGATTGCGCCGCAATTACGCGACCATCTGACCAGCGCGATCAGCGCATTATCGGCGATGATGCCGCTGAGCCTATCGCAATTGCTTGCCTTTGATATGGCCGCCGCCAACCAGCTGTTAGCCCATGGCGCCAGCGTGCAACAGGCGTACCGTGCGACCTTGCTGCATGTGCATGCGCATCATCACGCGGGCGACGACGAGACCCACGGCATTCTGGTTGCCAAAAATCTCGAACAGATTGCCGATATGGCGGTGGAGGTGATGAAAATCAGCCATCATATCCATTTCGCCACCAAGTTTGATAAGCGCGCGGCCAACCAGTAATTACCATGGCTGCAACCATGCGCATGATTCCCGTAGTGCTGGCCGGCGGAGTGGGTGAGCGTCTATGGCCGCTTTCCACGCCCGCGATGCCCAAACCCTTTGTGCTGCGCGATCCATCGTCCGAGTCATCGCAGACGCTGTTTCAAGCGACGATCATGCGGGTTACCGACCGCACCCGCTTTGCGCCACCGGTGATTGTCTGTCAGCAGCGCCATCTGTTTTTGGTGCGCGAGCAGCTGCGCGCGATCGACGTGCATGATGCGCAGATATTGCTCGAGCCAGCGCCGCGTAACACGGCGGCGGCGATTGCCCTCGCGGTCGTGCATCTGCGTGCGCATCACCCGCGCGCGACGCCCATTCTGGTCATGCCGAGCGATCATGCGATTGCGGATGCGCCGGCATGGGCTAAGGCCATAGAAGCTGGCATTGCGACGGCGGTGCATGGCCATATTGTCACCTTCGCCATCGCCCCGGATGGCCCGAAAACCACCTATGGCTATATCGCCTATGGCGCGCCGCTTGGCGATCTGCCGGGCAGCTATGCGGTAAACCGCTTTGTCGAAAAGCCGGATAGTGCAACGGCGGCGGCCATGCTGGCGCAGGGCAATCATGGCTTTAATAGCGGCATGTTTCTTATGACATTGGCAACGGCCGAGGCGCAATTCACCAAGCACGCAGCGGATATTGCGGGTGCGGTGGGCACAGCCTATGCCGCCGCATCGGTGGTCGATGGTGCATGGTTGGCTGAGGCCGACTTATGGGCGCATTGCCCCGCGATCGCCTTCGACCGCGCGGTGATAGAAAAAACCGATGCGGCCGCGGTCATTCCCCTTACCGTCGGTTGGTCGGATATGGGCGCGTGGGAGGCGCTGTACGGTGTGCACACGCACGACGCTGCTGGTAATCTGGTCGAGGGATCGGCAACCCTTCACGATGTCGAAGGCTGCATCATCCACATGCCGCAGGGGCAACATCTCACGGCCATGGGGCTCAACAATATGCTGGTGGTGGCGCAGGGTGATCAGCTGCTTGTCGCCGAGCGTAGCCATGCGCAGGCCCATCCACCAAAGCCAAGCGAGCATATAACTGCTCATCATCCGCCCGTTGCCGCTGTGCCGCAATGGCTACCGAACGCGACCTATCGACCCTGGGGGCATTTTGTAACGATCGAGCGTGGGGCGGGCTACCAGGTCAAGCGGCTGACCATTCGCCCTGGTGAGAAAATCTCGCTACAGACCCACCAATCGCGCAGCGAGCATTGGGTGGTGGTTGCGGGCATTGCCACCGTCACCCGTGGCGATACACGCTTTACGCTGACACCGCATCAATCAACCAGTATTGCGGTGGGTGAGCGCCACCGCCTGGCGAACGAGCAGAGCGTGCCGCTGGTGGTGATCGAAGTGCAAACCGGTAGCTATCTGGGCGAAGACGACATCACCCGCTTTGATGGCTAAGTCACTTCTGCTTCGTCGGACGATTTACTGTGGCGCATCCGCCGGTAGCTGGCGGCGCTTGCGGTCGGGCCGGATGCGTGGACGGTTCTTGAATTCCTCGAGCTTGCGCGCAATAAATTCATCGGTGGTGCTGGTCAGTAAATCCATCTGGCTGCGGTAATAATGATCGGCGCCGGGGATGACTTTATATTCGACATTGGTACCCTTTTGTGCGCGCAATTTATCGACCAGGGTTTGCACCGCGGGTTCACTCACGATATCGTCGCGGTCGCCCTGGGTGATGAGCCCATGCGCCGGGCAGGGGCTTAAAAAGCTGAAATCATACATATTGGCGGGGGGAGAAATCGCCATGAAGCCTTCGATCTCGGGGCGGCGCATCAGCAATTGCAGCGAGATCCACGCACCGAAACTGAAGCCCGCAATCCAGCAGCTTGAGGCATCCGGATTTTGCAGCTGCACCCAGTCGAGCGCGCTCGCTGCATCCGTCATTTCGCCCAAGCCATCGTCGAACTTACCCATGGAGCGACCGACCCCACGAAAATTGAAGCGCAGCACCGAAAACCCGGCGCGGGCGAAGCTGGCATAGAGCTTATACACGATTTTATTATTCATGGTGCCGCCGTAAAGCGGGTGGGGGTGCAGCACCACCGCGACCGGGGATTGCTTATCCGGATTATGGTGATAGCGGCCCTCAATGCGCCCTTCGGAACCTTGAAAAATAATCTCCGGCATGCTGTGTACTCCCTGTGCGGCGCGGGGTATGCGCACGCGGTGTAATCGTTGACCCTGATGCCAGGGTTGCCTATAGATATGCCAGTAGTGATGGCGCATCCTTAGGATCTACTGGGCTTGGGTGGTAGCATTAAATGGCGGCGCGATACAAGATGTTTGTGAATAACCGGTTGTCATTCTGGGCATAGCGAATACTCGCGCATAGGGTGTGGGCGTTCGGTGGTGCTTAAGGCATGAATTAGGTGAGAGAGTGCGCATGGCGAATATTATCCGTGAACTGCGAAGCATCCTTGACCGCGACCCTGCCGCGCGCCATGGGCTCGAGGTGGCGCTGACTTATCCGGGCTTTCATGCGCTGCTGCTGCACCGTTTAGCGCATGGGCTGTGGCGGATTCGGCTGAAACTGCTGGCGCGCATCATCGCTGCGATTGGCCGCGTGCTGACGGGCATCGAGATTCACCCGGCGGCGGTGATTGGTGATGATTGCTTGATCGACCATGGGGCGGGGGTGGTGATTGGTGAAACCGCGGTGATCGGCAATCGCTGCACGCTGTATCAGGGCGTTACCCTGGGCGGGATGACGCTCGATCGCGGCAAGCGCCACCCAACGCTGGGTGACGATGTGGTGGTGGGGGCAGGGGCGGTGCTGCTCGGGGCGATCACGGTGGGCGACCGCGCCCGCATCGGCGCGAATGCGGTGGTGCTGAACGATGTAGCGGCGGATGCGGTGATGGTGGGGATACCGGCGCGCGAGAAGCCGGCGCATGGCATGCCCGATAGCACGACCTTGCTTGCGCGGGTGGCGGCGCTTGAGGCACGGCTCGCCGAATTTGAGCAGGTGATCAACCAGGCCACGGGCGGTGCCGCGCCGATGCCACGGTTTGACGCGTGATGGGATCCGTTTGACTTTTTGGTGTGGTTTGGTTATAAGTGAACCATGAGTAACCACCCAACAGAAACCACCGCATTTACGGTGCGTATTGAAAAGCTTGCCGCCGAAGCGCTCGACCAGTTGGCGACCAGTACCGATCGCTCGCGTAATTGGTTGGTGAACTGTGCGATTGACCAATATATCGAACAAAATCGCTGGCAAATTGCCCGTATCGAAGAAGGTGTAAGCGCCGCCAATGCGGGTGATTATGCCGCCGAAAGTGAAGTCGCGCGCGTATTCGCCAAATATGGCCCGCAAGCATGAAATTGCGCTGGACGAATCCGGCGCTTGCCGATTTGGAGAGCATCACCGATTTTATTGGCCAGGATAATCCACCCGCCGCGGCGAAATTACTGGGAAAAATTCATCGTTTAGTGTACCAACTGCTTGATTATCCGGCATCGGGGCATGCGGGGCGGGTTGTAGGAACGCGTGAAGCCGTGCTATCTGGCGAACATTATACCATTGTTTATCGGGTGGATGATGCCGTGCTGAGTGTCCTTGCGGTGCTGCATCATGCACGGCAATGGCCAAAGTCAACGTAGTGGATGTGCGATGATCCTCTCGACCAAAGGGCGATATTCAGTGATGGCGATGGTGGATTTGGCCACGCAGGGGCAGGATAAGCCCGTGGGTTTGGCGGGGATTGCGCAGCGCCAGGAAATCCCGCTCGCCTACCTTGAACAGATTTTCGCGCGCCTCAAAAAAGCGGGGCTGGTGCAATCCGCACGCGGGCCGGGCGGAGGCTATCGTTTGGGCAAAGCGGCAACCCATATGAGTATCGCCGAAATTATGCTGGCGGCCGATGAGCCGATTAAAATGACCCGCTGCGACGAGCATCGTCACGAAGGCTGTATGGCGGCCAAAGCGCGCTGCCTGACGCATGATTTGTGGGAAGGCCTCACGGCGCAAATGCGCTTATACCTTGGCAGCATTATGCTGTCGGATGTGTGCGACCGTCGCGTGCAGCAGAAATTCCCGCGCGCGCATGCAACGCCCGAGCTGATGATGTTTGGTAAGGGAGT
>CAZZCK010000019.1:0-8063 GCA_964652475.1 uncultured Azospirillum sp. | reverse complement strand
CTCATGATCTACCTCGATT
Source organism: uncultured Azospirillum sp. (assembly GCA_964652475.1). Classification (GTDB taxonomy): domain Bacteria; phylum Pseudomonadota; class Alphaproteobacteria; order Rickettsiales; family UBA3002; genus QFOX01. The sequence goes on along the minus strand of CAZZCK010000019.1, from coordinate 8,044 downwards.
ACAACGCCACATCGCCCCTCATGCCCGCCGTGAAAGCGGCGATGGACGCACTGGGGGATGCACCGATGAACCCCGCTTCCATCCACAGTGCGGGGCGCTTAGCCAAAAAACATCTCGAGGATTCGCGCGCCGCCATTGCGCAGGCGGTCGGTGCCTTTGCTAACGAAGTGCTGTTCACCAGTTCGGGCAGTGAAGCGAACAATATGGTGCTGCGCGGTTTTGCCGGTGAGCGACCGATTTTGGTCTCGGCAGTCGAGCATGCATCGATTGGTAAAACCGCAAGCTTGCTCGGTGGCGGCGTGATCCCGGTCGATCGCCATGGTGTGGTGAAGCTGGATGTGCTTGAGAGTATGCTGGCGGCGCTGGGTCGCCCGGTGCTCGTTTCCGTCATGCTCGCCAACAACGAATCGGGCGTGATTCAGCCGATGGCGGAAATTGCCCGCATCGTGCACACCCATGGCGGGCTGGTGCATTGCGACGCGGTGCAGGCGCTTGGTAAAATCCCCATCGATTGGGGCATGCTCGGGGTCGATATGCTGACCCTGTGCGCGCATAAAGCCGGTGGGCCGGTGGGCGCGGGCGCGTTGTTGATTCGTAATGATTTGCCGATTAAACCGCTGATCATCGGCGGCAAGCAGGAGCTTGGCCGCCGCGCGGGCACCGAGAATGTGCATGCGATCGTGGGCTTTGCCGCACTGGTCAGGCAGGTGGCCCACTGCCCGGATGCGGCGAAGTGGCTGGCATGGCGCGAATGGCTGATTAGCGACATTAAAGCAGCCGCGCCGGAAGCGATTATTTGTGGAGCGAGTTTGCCTCTCCTCTTGGGAGAGGCCGAATTACTTAATGAGCAGCGCGAATTTAGGAATTCGGGTGAGGGCAATGCGATGCTTGGCTCAACCCGCCCTCACCCAGATTTGCAACCAAACGCTAAGGGCGTTTGGGCAAATCCGACCTCTCCCGAGGGGAGAGGTTCGCCCGCGGCACCACCGCGCCTGCCCAACACCCTGCACATCACCATGCCGGGGGTCGCGAGTGAAACGCAGCTGATGAATTTTGATCTGGCGGGCTTTGCGGTGTCGGCTGGTTCGGCCTGTTCCTCGGGGCGGGTGGCGGCATCAAGCGTGCTCCTCGCGATGGGGATGGATGAAAAAACCGCCGGCACCGCCGCGCGCATCAGCTGGGGCTGGAACACCACCCAGGCTGAAATTGAGCAATTCGCCGCGGCATGGAAGGCGATGTATTTGCGAATCGCTCCGCGCAGTGCTGCATAATGTCTCTTGGGAATTGGTGCAATGACACAGTGTGATAGTGCCAATCCAGGTGCCAAGCACTAAGCCCCACCGAGTGGATCTTCGCGGTAGAAGCGCGAGCGCTCGCGTTCGCTGGATTCAAGCTGGGCTTGCAGTTGGGTGAGGCGTGCGTGGTTTTCCTCGGTGACCTCGGCCTCGTAGGCGGTTTTAGCCGCGGCGATCTCGGCGCGTAAGCGGCAGCATTCGACATCGTTGATGACTTGGCCCCACAGCCGTTGGGCGCGGCCTTCGCGCTGGATCGCGTCCTTGTTCGCATCGACCCCGAGCGCTTCCATGGCCTTCATCATCGCCGCCGAGGATTCCTTCGGCGATTCCTCGACGAGGCTGTGCCAGAGTATGTCGCTCGTCAACTCGGGCGCGTCGATATGCAGCTCGGTAATCAGGTGATGCATCTGCTGTTGCCAGGGTGCCGGCATGGGTGCATGGAGCCAAAATTCCTCCGCCGCGGCATCCATCAGCAACGACGGACAGGCCACCACCAGCGCGATGAGATTGCTCGCGGGCACGAGCAAACTCGTATCCGCCATCCGCGCGAGGGGGGGCAAGGGCGCGGATGAGCCTAGGGCTGTCATCCCGGGCTTGCTGTGCCCGCCGAAGCCTTTGGCGAAGGCTGGGTCCCGGGATCTCCATGGCGCGAACGTACCGCCCGTTGCAGGGGATCCCGGCATACGCCGGGATGACGGTCCAACCTGATATCGTTCCTGTTGCATCGCGCGCAGACGATCGCGCATATGCTGCTTATAATAATGTTGCACGGTCGGGTGTTTAATCTGATTGACCTTGTGCATGAGCTGCTGCTCTTGCGCGGCATGGGCCTCGGGCGTATTGGCTGGGGCGCCCATGGTTTGCTGCCATAAAATAGTTGCGAGTGGCTGCGCCTGCGCGATCACCTCGTCGAACGCCGTGCGGCCCGCGTTACGGATCAGTGAATCCGGGTCGTCGCCCTTAGGCATCACCGCGACACGCAAGGTTTTCCCCGGCACCAGCAGCGGCAAGGCCAGCTCCGTCGCCCGTGCCATCGCGCGTTGGCCGGCGCTATCGCCATCGAGGCACAGCGTCGGCTCATCCACCATCTGCCAGCACAGCTGCAACTGCTCGGGCGTAATCGCCGTGCCTAGCGGGGCGATGGCATGCAGCACCTGCGCTTGCGAAAGGGCGATCACATCCATATAGCCTTCGCAGATGATGAGCGATTTCGCATCGAACGCGGCACGGCGCGCCAGGTCGAGGTTGAACAGCTGGCGACCTTTGCTGAATAGCGGTGTCTCTGGCGAGTTCACATATTTCGGCGCATCGGCATTTGCATCGCCCGGTAATACACGACCACCAAACGCAATCACCCGGCTTTTGCGATCACGGATGGGGAACATGAGGCGGCGGCGAAAGCGGCTATACGGCGCGCGATCCTCGACGTTGATCAGCATGCCCGCTTCAACAAGTTGCGCCACCGTAATGCCGCGTGGCTGCATGGCTTTCACCAGCGCATCGCGATTCTCCGGTGCATAGCCGATGCGAAACCGCGCGATGGTTTCCTCACTCAAGCCGCGCTCGCGTAAGTATCGCCGCGCGATCTCACCTTCGGCCGTTTGCTCGAGTTGGACTTCAAACCAAGCCGTTACTGCCTCCATCACCTCGTGCAGCGATTGGGCTTTTTTCTCTTTTTCAACCTCGGCGTGTGTTAGCTTTGGTACGCTCAACCCAGCCATGCCCGCCAGGCGTTCGATCGCCTCGCGGTAGCCTAAGTGCTCGTAATCCATGGTGAAGCCGATCACATCACCATGGGCACCGCAGCCAAAGCAATGGTAGAAGCCCTTCTCGTCATTGACCGTGAACGAGGGCGATTTCTCCTTATGAAACGGGCACAAAGCATGGTATTCGCGCCCCGCCCGGCGCAGGGTAATCGCCTTGCCGACCACCTCGGAGACCCGGATGCGGCTGCGTATTTCGTCCATAAACGATTGAGGAAACTTCATATTATTATTAAATAGCTTGCCAGTTTGCCTGTGGATAAAAATATATTTTCACGCGAGTGCATCAGCCCTATTGACCGAGCGGCGCTGCTGTTCTTATGCTGACCTTACTGTCTGGGGCAATGCCCGGCAACAACAACGCGGCAACCACCAACAATAAAATCAAAACGAACGGACAAGCAATGCGTCATCGCCTTCACCAAACATGGAGCAACCATGAGTTGCCAGATTTTCTGCAAGTCGGAGAAGAGATGCTACCGCTGGTGATTCGTCGGCATCAACGCGCCAAGCGAATTTGCCTGCGCTATAATCCGACCCACCATGCGATCTCGCTCACCCTGCCACGCCATACCCGCGTCGGCGATGGCTTGATGTTCCTCATGCAAAAATCCGAGTGGCTGATCGAAACGCTGCGCGACATGCCGAGCAAAAAACAAATCAAGCCCGGTGTGGTGATTCCACTGCTTGGCAAACGCGTGCGCATCAAAAACGACCCCGAGCTGAAACGCAAATGGGTCATCCGTGATGATACGCTTTTTGTTTCGGGGGAACGCGATCAATTCCCCGAACATGTGACGGCGGCGTTGCGTAAAATCGCGAGCCAAACCCTGACCACCCTCGCGCTGCGCTATGGCGCGATGATCGGCCGGCGCATCGACCGCATCAGCGTGCGTGATACGCGTAGCCGCTGGGGCAGTTGCTCCTCGACCGCGCGGCTGTCGTTCTCCTACCGGCTGATTTTCGCACCCAAAGAAGTGATGGAATATGTGGTCGCGCACGAGGTCGCGCATTTGCGGCACATGAACCACTCGGCCGCATTCTGGAATTGTGTTGAAAGCATTTGCCCCGATTACGAAGCCGCCAAAGATTGGCTCAAGCTGCACGGCAAAGATTTGTACCGCTTCAACGCGTAGGGCTATCGGGCCCACGTACCAAAAAACTGGATTGCTTCGCTTTGCTTGCAATGACGATAAAGATAATCGCCCCTACCGCCGCTCACCGGGGTAATCATATTCCACTTTGACGTCGCGCTTCTCGGGCACCTGGTCGGCGAGCTTGTTCCAAAACTCGGTGCTAAGCGGCGCGGCTTCTTTCGCTGTAGCAGGTGCGGGCGGTGGTGGCGATGAAGCGGGATTGCCGGCAAGCGGTGCAGGAGCAGTAAAGCGCGCTGGTTCGGTACTCAGATCGCGCGCTTCGGGTGAGTTCGCGGGTGTGGGCGCGGGTGCATCGCGCGTGGTAAAGGGCAGCGGCGCGTTGCCGTCATTTTCAACGCCGAACGGTGAATCGTCGGGAATCGATGCGGGCGGCGATGCCGCGTTCTGATCGTCATCACTCACACTAGATTCGCTGTCGCCGTCGCGCGTGCCGCCGAACAACCAGGGCAGTAAGCCCTCACTCGACCCGGCGCTTGCGGGGATCGATTTCACGGGCTGGCCTTCCATGGCGTGGATCATAAAATCATGCCAGATGGTGGCCGGGATCGACCCACCGGTGATCTTTTTCATCGGCTTGTTATTGTCATTGCCGACCCATACGCCGGTGACAAGCTGCGGCGTGAAGCCAATGAACCAGGCGTCTTTGAAGTCCTGGCTGGTGCCGGTTTTGCCGGCCGCTTGCCGTCCCGGTAGCGCTGCTTTTGTGCCGGTGCCGCGTGCGACGACATCGAGCAGCATGTAATTCATCATCTCGACCGTGCCTTTGGCCAGCACACGCTGTGGGGTTTCGGGTACGTATTTGTAAATCTCTTTCCCATCGCGCGTGCGGATGCGGCTAATGCCAAACGGTTTCACTTGCTCGCCGCCGTTGGCCATATGGGCGTAGGCAGTGGTCATCTCAAGTAGTGAGGCCTCAACCGCCCCCAGCGCAATCGATGGGCGCGCCGGTACATTCGGAATGCCCAGGCGCATGGCGAGTGCGGCGACGCGGCTGACCCCGGCATATTGGCTCAAACGTACCGAAACCGTGTTGAGCGAATAGCGCAGCGCCTCGACCATCGGAATTTCGCCACGATAATTATCGGATTCGTAGTTGCCCGGCGACCAGATTTTATTACCCACTTGCAGCGTGATCGGCGCATCCTCCACCGTCGATTGCGGCGACAGCCCGGCCTCGAGGGCGGCAAGGTAGACAAAGAGCTTGAACACCGAGCCGGGCTGACGCTTGGCCTGCGCCGCGCGATTGAACTGACTTTCCGCGTAGTTCAGTCCACCGACCATGGCAACGACGGCACCATCCGGACGCATGGCAACGAGTGCCCCCTGGCTGACGTTTTTCTTCTCCCCTTGAGTGCTCACGATGTTTTGCAGGGCGTCCTGCGCCGCGGTTTGCAGCTTCGCATCCATCGTCGTGGTGACGATCATATCCTCACCCACCTGGCCGACAATTTCTGGGATCGTATCGACAATCCAATCGCTGTAATAGCGCACATCGCCGCCCTCCACCTGGTGCGACGGGGCTTTGGCGTAATTGGCCATGGTCGGCGCGACGTCTTTCTTTTTCAAAAATCCGGCATCGACCATGTTGAGCAGCACCTGGTGTACGCGGGCTTGAGCACGATCGGTATTCGCCGCCGGGGAATAGCGCGACGGGGCCTTGAGCAAGCCCGCGAGCAACGCCGATTCGTAGAGGTTAATCTCGCGCGCACTTTTATTGAAATAACGCCGCGAGGCCGCATCAATCCCGAACGAGCCACCACCGAGATAAACGCGGTTTAAGTAAATCGCCATGATCTCTTTTTTGGAAAACCGCGCCTCGAGCCAGAAGGCAAGCAGTGCCTCTTGTAGCTTGCGCTTGATGTTACGCTCCGGCGTCAGGAACACGTTTTTTGCTACTTGCTGTGTGACGGTCGAACCACCCTGTACCACGCGGCCATGAATGAGATTCGTTACCATGGCCCGCGCAATACCAAAAAAATCGACGCCATGATGTTCAAAGAAGCGCCGATCCTCGGTGGCAATCACCGCAAGCACGAGCGACTTTGGCAACTGTTCATAGGGAATGTAGCGGCCATAGACATCGCCGTAATTGGCGATAATGCGGCCATCGGCGGATTCGATGGTGATGCCTTGTTCCTTTTTGATCGTATCAAGCGCGCGGATATCGGGCAATTGCGCGGCAAAATAAATAAGCGCGAGGCCCGCTAAAATAAATCCAGCAAACATCAGCCGTACAAAGCTTGCCCACCAGCGCCGCGAGCGCAACCACCCACTCAGGCGACGGCGGCTGCCACGCGTACGTGCCCCCGCGCCGCGATAGGCTGGGTTGCCGCGATAGCTTGCATGGCGCGGGGCGTTTTCGTCGCCGCGAGGCTTGCTGGCAGGGGCTTTACGCCTGCTGGTTGGTTTACGCGGTGGGCTTGGTTTTTTGGGTGTTTTGGTCATCGAGCGCTTCGATAGCGTAAATTTTGGGTGAGTCCTATCAAAATGTTACAGTCGTGAGTCGTCAGTCACCAGTCGCCAGTTTAAGGATGAATATCCTCGCACTTGCCTTTCGCCCTATGGCGCGCTAAACCCGCTGCCATTCATCTGATGAAGGAGTTGTTATGCGTTTCTTATCCTTACTGACCGGTCTTTTGATGCTCGCCACCGTAACGGCGGCGAATGCGGCAGCACCCGCAGTTTCTGATCCCGAAAACACACTACTGCTGCAACTGAAGGATGGCACGGTGACCATTCAACTGCGCCCGGATTTGGCGCCCAACCATGTGGCGCGCATTAAAACGCTGGCGCGCAAAGGCTTCTATGACGGGATTGTGTTTCACCGCGTGATCGATGGCTTCATGGCACAAACCGGTGACCCGACCGGCACCGGTGCGGGCGGCAGTGATTTGCCGGATTTGAAGGCCGAGTTTAACAGCGCGAAGCATATTACGGGCACGCTTTCGATGGCGCGTTCGGGTAATCCCGATAGTGCGAATTCGCAGTTTTTCATCTGCTTCAAGCCCGCTAGTTTCCTTGATGGTCAATATACGGTGTTCGGTCAAGTCACCTCGGGGATGGAGTTCGTGAACGCCATCAAAAAAGGCGATTCGGCGAATAACGGGTCGGTCACGAACCCTGATAAAATTATCAGTTTAAAAGTTGCGGCGGACGGGAAAAAATAATGCAGTGGGTGGTGAGTCGTGAGTGGTGCGATACCCCCTCACGACTCACCATCCACCACTCACGGAGTACATCATGGCCAAGAAAGATAAAAAGAAAACCGACGCGGTGGATTTAGCATCGCCTGAAAACAAGCTCATCATGCAATTGAAAGATGGGCCGGTGACGGTTCAACTGCGCCCGGATTGGGCACCTCGCCACGTGAAGCGCATCAAGGAGCTGGTGCGTGAAGGCTTTTACGATGGGATTATTTTCCACCGCGTGATCGAAGGCTTCATGGCGCAAACGGGCGACCCCAAAGGTACGGGCACTGGCGGCTCGGGTAAAAACCTCAAGGCCGAATTCAACAAAGCCCCGCATGATCGCGGCGTATGTTCCATGGCGCGGGCGATGAATGTCGATAGCGCCGACTCGCAGTTCTTCATCTGCTTTAAGGCCGCGTATTTCCTCGACGGGCAATACACCGCCTGGGGGCAGGTGATCGAGGGCATGGAGCACGTCGATAAAATCGCGCGTGGCGAGCCACCGGCTAACCCGGATAAAATGCTGAGTGTAAAAGTGGCGGCGGATGTTGCTGCCGCTGCGGCGTAATATGAGCTGTCATCCCGGCGAATGCCGGGATCTCCAGCAATATGCCTGGATTTATTTCGGGAGATCCCGGGAC
>CAZZCK010000018.1:19208-29625 GCA_964652475.1 uncultured Azospirillum sp. | reverse complement strand
CGATCGGCGAGAAGGTCGCGCAGCGTTTATCATCGAGCGCGGTGTAGAGAATATGGGCGGTCATCGCGAGCGGCAGGTCGCTCAAAGCCTTGAACACCGCGAAATCGCACAGCTCAAGCTCGGCGAGCGAGGCGTTCACGATCGGCAGCGTTTCGTGGCTGTCCATGGTCGCGCGGCCATGGCCGGGGATATGCTTCACAATCGAGAGAATGCCGCCATCGAGCAAGGCGTCGGACTGCGCGCGGGCAAGGCGGATCACTTGCGCAGCATTATCACCAAAAGCGCGGTCACCAATGATTTTATGGCATTCAGGTGCCAGCACATCGGCCACCGGTGCGCAATCCATGGTGATGCCGACCGCGTGTAATTCCTCAGCGATCAGTCGGGCATTGACATAGACGGCGCGCGCCGCATCCGGCTGGCAGGAAAGCATGTGTGCGGAGGGGTATGCGCGCCAGTGCGGCGGTTTAAGGCGCGCGACACGTCCACCTTCCTGGTCGATGAGAATTTCGGCGTAGGGATGGGTGAGCACGGCGCGAATCTCGGCGGTGAGCGCTTTCACCTGCGCCGGATTTTGCACATTCCGCGCGAAGAGAATCACACCGTAGGGCTGCTCGGCAGCCAAAAAATCCCGCTCTTCCTTAGTAAGCTCGGTGCCTGATACCCCACAAATAAACGATTTAATCCGCATAGATAAAGCCTCGTTATGGCACGGTAGTAGCATACATATAAACATCCACCAAATCAACCGCACTGCGCGGATAATATCGCCGGAGCAAGCCTTCTCGTACATAGCCATTACGCTCGAGTACACGAATAGACGCCAGATTATCCGGCTCGACCAAGGCTTGCACGCGTATGGCATTGCAGCTTGTGAAGAGAAAATTTTTCACCAGCGCAAGCGCTTGCCCCGCCAAGCCACGTCCACGAAATGCGGGTGCCACCCAATAGCCGCCTTGAAATTTCTGCGGATGCCGCTGCGATGCGGCATTGATGACGCCGCAGATAGCCCCATCGTATGTCATCATCCACACAAAATGGTGATCGTTCGTATCCATCTGCATCAGCAGCTGTGAGAAATGCTCGAGCGTGTAAGGGATGGGGTGGTTGACACGCGACGCAATGCTTGGCTCGTTCGCCAGGCGCATAAAATCATCGGCATGGGTGATCTCAAGCGGCAGCAGGGCGAGCGCGCCCGATTGCAGCGCTTGAATCACGCCTTATTTCACCGGAAAGCAGGCTTGGCCACCAAGCTTCGCACAGGCCGCTTTCGCCGCATCCGCACTCGCGTAGCTGCCCGCACGCAAGCGATAGAAGGTGGCACCGTTCACATCCGCCTTCACAATCGTCGGCGAACCACTCAGCACGGCACTATGCTTTGCACTGATTTTTTTCCAGGCCGCACTCGCCTCACTTTCGGATTTGAAGGCACCGAGCTGCAGCTTATAGGCCCCACCGGCAGCCGCTTTCGGCGCAGGTTTTTCAGCTTTTGGCTTCGCCGCCGCTTTTGGTTTTTCATTCACTTGCGCGGTGGCTGCTGGCGCTTCTTTTTTACCGGTCAGCGTTTTTTCGTTGATGATTTCCGGCGCGGAAAACGATTTCTCGCTGGGTGCCGCAGCAGCGCTTGCCGCCGGGGTGACCGCAGCCGGTGCCAAAACCGGCGCTTGCGGCGCTTTATCGACCGTTGCGGCCGGTGGCGTTACCGTCGGTGAAGGCGCACTGACATTGCCTGCGAGGTTCGTTGAAGCGGCAGTCGGTGCTGGGGGGGTGGAAGCAGGTGTTTGAGCCACCACCGGCGCGGGCGCTGCTGGCGATGCTGCGGACGGCTGAGGACTGACGGGAGGCTCTTCGGCCATATCTTCGAAATTGGCGGCGGGCAGTGGGCGCTCGGGTTCAGGCATCAGTTTTTCGACGGCAGCGGCACCGCCTTGATTGTTGAGTACATCGTAGATGGTTTTATCCTTATCGGGGAATTGCTCGCCCTGCGGGTCGCTCGGCGGCTGCTTGATCGGCGAGGCATCGGCCTCGACCACCATCACCTCACCGTCGCTGACCGCCTGGCTACCCGAGCGGTAGGCATAGTAGGCCAGCGCCGAGAAACCGACCACGGCCACGGCGAGCACCATCCACGACATGGCGCGCGAACCGCCCTCGGGCGCTGCTTCATCGAGTGCATCGTAATCATCGAGATCGGGTCTCATCGTAATTCCTCCACTGGCTGAACCCCACAGACTTGCAAGCCCGAAGCTACAACAACCGCAAGCGCCCGTGCAAGCGATAAACGCGCCGCTGTCAAGGCCGGTTTATCGGCCTGGATGAAGCGAATATCGGCGTCCTTGCTACCCACATTCCATAGGCCGTGAAACGCCGCGGCAACCTGCTCGAGATAATAAATCACGCGGTGTGGCTCGTGCGCCAGTGCCGCCTGCTCGACCAGGCGCGGCCAAGCAGCAAGCAGCTTGATGAGCGTCAGCTCCGCCGGGTGGGTAAGCAAGGCCGCGTCCGGCCCATGGGCGGAGGCAGCATAAATCTGGGGTATTTGCTCGCACGCCAAGCGCATCACCGATTTGGCACGGGCATGGGCGTATTGCACATAAAATACCGGGTTATCCTTCGATTGCTCCTTCACTTTGGCCAAATCAAAATCCATGCTCTGATCATTTTTGCGCATGAGCATGACAAAACGCAAAATATCGCGGCCGACCTCATCGAGCACATCACGCACGGTGATGAATGTGCCGGCGCGCTTGCTCATTTTGAACGGTTCGCCGTTTTGGAATAAATGCACCAGCTGGCAAATAATCACATGCGCCGAGGCCACACCACCCGAAAGGGCTTTGACCGCTGCACTGAGGCGTTTTACGTAGCCCGCATGGTCGGCGCCAAGCACCAGAATCTGCTGCTGAAACCCGCGCGATAATTTATCCTGCGCCAGCGCTAAATCCCCCGCGATATAGGCATAGCTGCCATCGGATTTGATGACGGGACGATCCGTATCATCGCCAAACTGGCTGGCTTTGAACAGGGTCATTTCCGTCGGCTCCCAATCCTCGGGTGTTTTGCCCTTGGGTGGCTCGAGCACCCCGCGATAGATCAGACCCTGCGATTCAAGGCACGCAATGGCCTCTTCAATTTTGCGCGAGGATTTAAGCCCCGCTTCCGAGGTAAACACATCGTGGTGAATCCCTAAATCCGCCAGATCCTGCTTAATCAGGGTCATCATCATATCGAGCGCCAGGGTCGAACATTCGGGCAGCCACTGAGCCTCATCCGCATTCAGCAGTTTGCTGCCATGCTGCGCCTGAATCGCCAGCCCCGCCGCTTTCATATAGTCACCCGGATAGAGACCGGCCGGGATTTCGCCAATCACTTCGCCGCAGGCCTCGCGGTAGCGCAAATAGGCCGAACGCGCGACTTTTTCGACCTGCGCGCCGGCGTCGTTGATGTAATATTCCTTGGTGACCTCGTAACCCGCTTTCATCAGCAGCATGGAAAGCGCATCGCCATAGACTGCGCCACGCGCATGGCCAATATGCATCGGCCCCGTCGGGTTGGCCGAGACATACTCGACATTCACTTTTTGCGAACGACCGATGGTGGAATTGCCATAGCTGGTGCCGCTGGCCAGAATCATGGTCACGACCTGCTGCCAAACCCCCAAAGCGAGGGTGAAGTTGATAAACCCCGGCCCGGCGATACTCACCGACTCGACCCCCTCGACGCGGCGCAATTGCTCGGCGATTTGCTCGGCGATGGCACGGGGATTGGCTTTCGTCTGCCCGGCCAGCACCATCGCCGCGTTGGTGGATAAATCCCCATGCGCGGCGTCGCGCGGCGGCTCAAGCGTAATGGCATCGGTGGTCGCGCCCGGCGCTACGGCATCAACCGCGGCAAGCACATGGTTACGGTACGTTTCAAAGAGGTTCATAGATAGTGCCTGGTTATTAGTGCCTAGTGCCTAGTGGTTTCACCACATAATGTGAATCTTTTTTTCCAGACATGAACAGCGAAGCACTAGGCACCAGGCACTAAGCACTCTCATTACGTCCGCATCTTCGGATCAAAAATCCGGGCATGTTCGTCAAGGGCGAAGCGGTCGGTCATGCCGGCGATGAAATCGGCGATGACCTCGGCGGTGCGCTGGGTGCCCGCCCCGTCCGTCTGCGCGTACCAGACATTGGGCAGGCAGTTCGGCTCGGCATGGAAGAAGCGGAACAGCTCCGCCACCACGCGGCGGGCCTTACTGGTCATACGGTTTACCTTAAAATTTCGATACATATATTTGAATAAGAAGCTTTTTATCGATCGGTGCGCCAGCTCCATCTCGCTCGAAAACTGCACCAGCGGCTGACCCAAATGGCGCACATGATCCGCACTCGTGATCCGGTATTGGGTGATGCGCGCCTTGGTCGTCAGCAGCACATCCGCCACCATCCGATTAATCAGGCGGCGAATCACCTCATGGCTATGACGCTGCACCGAAAGCATCGGGTGCTCCGCCCGCACGGATTTGATGAGATCACCGAGGAGCGGGAGGGTTTCTAAATCCTGCAAGGTGAAAAACCCGGCGCGCAAGCCATCGTCGATATCGTGGTTGTTATAGGCAATATCATCGGCGATGGCGGCCACTTGCGCCTCGGCGCTGGCATAGCTGTGCAATTCCAAATCCTGCTGCTGGGCGTAATAAAGCATCGCGCGCGGCAGGGGCTTCGCGTTTGCCACCCCTATCAGCGGCCCATTATGCTTGGCGATGCCCTCGAGCGTCTCCCAGGTTAGGTTCAGCCCATCGAAATCGGCATAGCGCTGCTCGAGCTGGGTGAGGATGCGGATGGTTTGAGCGTTATGGTCGAAGCCGCCAAAGCCCTGCATGGCCTCATGTAGCCCGTCCTCGCCGGCATGGCCAAACGGCGGGTGGCCCAGATCATGGGCGAGCGCGAGTGCCTCGGCCAGATCCTCGTTCAGCTGCAAGCTGCGCGCTATCCCGCGCGCCAGTTGCGCCACCTCGAGTGAATGGGTCAGCCGCGTGCGGTAATGGTCGCCCTCGTGATTCACAAACACTTGCGTTTTATACTCGAGCCGCCGGAAGGCAACGGAATGGATAATGCGGTCGCGGTCGCGCTGGTGGGGCGTGCGCATGCTGCATTCGGCCTCGGGCATCAGCCGCCCGCGGGTCTGCTCGGGGTGGGTGGCGTAAGTCGCGAGGCCGATATGGTGCTGATTGCTCATGAATCACCCGATAAAACCATCATACATCCGACCAAAACGCTTTCAGGCTTTGGCCTGTTTCGTTTTATACAGCGAATAAATCACCCCAATGGCCAGAATCCCGACCGTTACCGAAAGGGAAATGCTCGCTGGCACTTTCTCAATATCGAATACGAGTGGGGCAAAGACCTTGCCGCCGATGAAAATCAGCACCGCCGAGAGGGAATATTTGAGATAGGCAAATCGGTGCAGCATCGCCGCCAGGGCAAAATACAGCGCTCGTAAGCCCAGGATAGCAAAGATATTACTGGTATAGACAATATATTCATCGGTCGTGATGGCGAAAATGGCGGGCACCGAATCCACCGCGAAAATAAGGTCCACAAACTCGACCGTGATCAGGGCCAGAAACAAGGGAGTCGCAAATAACGCACGCTTATTCGTGTTCGCATCGACTTTGCGCACAAAAAACTTATTGCCATGCAGCTCATCCGTACAGCGCAGGTATTTTTTGAAAAAACGGATGACCGGGTTTTTGCTGATATCATGCTCTTCATCGCTGCCTTTGAGCATTTTAATCCCGGTGAAGATGAGGAACGCCGCGAAGAGATACAGCACCCAATGGAATTCCTGCACCAACGTCGCCCCCACGCCAATGAGCAATGCGCGCAAGACAATCACCCCGATAATGCCCCAGAACAGCACCCGATATTGATATTTACGCGGGATAGCAAAATATGAAAACACCAGCGAAATGACAAAGATATTGTCCATCGACAGGGTTTTTTCGATGAGAAACCCGGTGTAATATTCCTGCGCGGATTGCGCCCCCAGCTGCAGGTAAACAAACACCCCGTAGAGCAGCCCCATGCTGATATAAAAACCACTGAGCAGCAGGCTTTGCCGCACGGAAATTTCCTTATCCGTACGATGCAACAAGCCCAAATCAAGCACCAGAAGAAATAGCACCACCGCGAGAAATGCGCCCCACATCCATAGTGGTTTGTTCAGTAGGGTAACGTCGAACAGTTCGATCATGATGATTCACTTCCTTTTGTTTTTGCGCGCACTGCCCGCGACAAGAAATCGGCTTCAATATCGAGCGTGCTTTCTTGACCGATGCTTTTCTTATGTGTCTTCAGCCATGTTTCCATCTGCGTGCGACCCATGCTATGTAGCAACTCAAAGAACTCCCAGCTAGTATTCATTTTACTCGAGGCGTTCATGGCTGCAAAATCCGCCGGTGGCATCACCCGATGCATGCGCATGTCCGCATATTCACTACGTTTGAGTTTGCCCTCACGAATGAGCTTGCGTACGAAATGAATGGCGCGCATTTCAGCGATCAAGCTTGAGTTAAAACTGATTTCGTTGACCCGGTTGATGATATCCACCGCATGTTTGGGGGCCCCCATGCGCTTGAGCGGATTAATCTGCACCAGCAGCACATCATGGCAACCGGTGCCATAAATCAGCGGCCAAATCGCCGGGTTGCCCATATACCCACCATCCCAATAGGGCACCCCGTCGATCTCGACTGCCTGATAGGCAAAGGGCAAACAGGCCGACGCCATCAGCACATCGACCGTCACTTCGTCGCCTTTGAAAATACGCGCCTCGCCGGTTTCCACATTGGTCGCGGTGATATAAAGTTTAATGGCATCGTTGAGATGCGGCTCGCCCAGCACATGCTCGAGCACCTGGCGCAGCGGGTTATAATTCATCGGGTTATAATCATAGGGCGAAAACACCCGGGTCATCATCTCAAGCGGGTTCAGCGCCGAGAGCCAATCCATGCCGGGAATACTCGGCGGGCGCTCGCTTCCCGTCATGCCTCCAAACGATGAAAAAACAGACCCAACCTTGGCAATCTCGTACCAAAATTGTTTGAGTTGTGCCTTCGCTTTGGCCCGCCCGCCCTCATGATACCCGTCAACCAACACCGCTGCGTTCATCGCCCCCGCCGAGGTGCCGCTGATGCCTTGAATGGCAATATCCTCTTCTTCGAGCAAGCGGTCGAGCACCCCCCAGGTGAAGGCCCCATGCGCCCCGCCGCCTTGCAGCGCGAGGTCGAGCGTGTACTTAGTTTTCGATTGAGACTTAGCCTGAAGCTTTGGCTTCTTTGCCGCCGAGGTTTTCGAGTGCGTGGCCATCGCTATGCCGCCGTCCAGCCACCATCGATCGAATGGGTGGTGCCGGTGATGTTGATCGCCGCGTCGGAGCATAAAAAGACAGCAAGCGCACCGATTTGTTCGGGCGTCGAGAAGCGACCCGTCGATTGCTTCTCGGCGAGCATATCCGCACTCACCGAAGCGGGTGGCCGGGCCTCTTTAGCGGCGCGATCGTCGATCTGTTTTTGTACCAGCGGCGTCATCACCCAACCGGGGCAAATGGCGTTGACGGTAATGGCGTGATGCCCCATCTCGAGCGCTGCAACTTTGGTTAAGCCCACCACCCCATGCTTGGCCGCCACATAGGCCGATTTGGTAGCGGAACCCACCAACCCATGCGCCGACGCGACATTGATAATACGGCCCCAGTTGCGGGTTTTCATGCCGGGGATTACCGCTTTCATCGCATGAAATGCCGAACTGAGATTGATGGCCAAAATGGCATCCCATTTCTCTTCGGGGAAATCTTCGATCGTCGCGGTGAATTGAATCCCGGCATTATTGATTAGAATATCAACCGCGCCGAAGGCCTGCTCGGCCTCCTGCACCATCGCGCGAATATCGGCCGCCTTGCTCATATCAGCCGGGCAATACGCCGTCTTTACCCCGAATTTCTTAGCCGTATCCGCGATCAGCGTATCAATCGCTGTACGCTCGCCAAAGCCGTTGAACAGAATATTTACGCCGGCAGCCGCCAGGCTTTGCGCAATGCCAAGCCCGATCCCGCTGGTCGAGCCGGTCACGATCGCCACTTTACCTTTCAGCATATTCTCTCCTTACGCCGCTTTCGCCTGGCTTTGTTTAATCTCTGCCCAGGCCCAATCAAGCCATGGCAGTAGCGCCGTGATATCCGCATGTTCAACCGTCGCCCCGGCCCAAATGCGCAAACCCGCTGGCGCATCGCGGTAGGCACCAATGTCGTAGGCGACCGCCTCTTTCTCGAGCAGGCTGGTGAAATCCTTAAGGGCTTTCGCTTGGGCCTCGGCACTCAGATTCTGATACCAGGGATCACGAATTTTGAAGGTAACGGAGGTCGAGGAACGGATGGATTTATCCCCACACAAAAATGCAATCCAATCCGATTTTTCAGCCCAATCGGTCAACGCCTTAAGATTGTTTTCTGAACGTTCAATTAACGCTTTGAGGCCACCTACTTGTTCGGCCCATTTCAGGCCATCGAGCGCATCTTCAACGGCGAGCATCGAAGGCGTATTGATCGTCTCGCCGACAAAAATACCGTCGATGAGTTTGCTGTCTTTGGTCATTTGAAAAATTTTCGGCAATGGCCAAGCGGGCGTATAGCTGGTGAGGCGCGCCACGGCACGCGGCGAAAGCGCAACCATCCCATGCGCACCCTCGCCGCCCAAGGCTTTCTGCCAGCTCCAGGTCACGACATCGAGTTTTTTGAAGTCGATATCCATGGCAAACGTTGCGGATGTGGCGTCGCAGATGGCAAGGCCTTCACGATCATCCGCTACCCAATCGAGGCCCGGCACGCGTACGCCCGAGGTGGTGCCGTTATAAGTAAACACCACATCGCGCGCCCAATCGACGGTCGATAAGTCGGGAATCTGGCCATAATCGGCCTTTATTTCGCGCAGATCGGTAATTTTTAGCTGCTTTTTAATATCGACATACCAGGTTTTGCCGAACGATTCCCAATGCAAGACATCCACCCCGCGCGCACCAAGGAGGCTCCACATCGCCATTTCAATCGCCCCGGTATCCGACGCCGGAACAATGCCCAGCACATAATCGCTCGGGATGCCGAGGATGGCTTTCGAGCGGGTAATCACTTCCGCCAGTTTGCTTTTGCCGATTTTAGCGCGGTGCGAACGCCCAAGGGCCGCGCCCTTCAAGGCATCAAGCGACCAGCCGGGACGCTTGGCACACGGGCCGGATGAAAAGCAGGGATTGCTGGGTTTTTGGCTCGGTTTCATGAATATATCCCGTCAAATTATAGTGTTTTTGAACTCGCTTCACTCGCTTTGCAGCACAAAATCACTGCTTTTAGCAGTCATTTTCATAGGATTTTCGCATCACAATCGTTCGAAAATACCAATGGTGGCCGCAGTGCGATCATTACCGCCTGCGAGTCGCCCTCGCTTAAACATCGGCATGCCATGTGAATCAAGTTATTTCACCAAAAACCGGCTGCCTGGCTTCACCGCTTCTGTGCCCTGCAGATGGCCTGGCAATGCATCCGGGGCATAGGTTTTCACATCAAGTGTGAGTAGCGATACTAGTGGAAATGGCAGGTGATGCGAACCATTGCTGCGATCAATCAGCGAGGCTTCGGCGACCACGACGCCGCCATGCTTCTCGACACAGGCCACCGCCTCCATCGATGATTTACCGGTCGTCACCACGTCCTCGACCATCAGTACCCGCGCGCCAGGTTTGATGCGAAAGCCACGCCGCAGCGCGAACTCGCCATTCTCGCGCTCACAGAAAATAGTCTCAACCCCAAGCTGGCGGCCCATTTCATAGCCAACCACCACCCCGCCCATGGCGGGGGCGACAACTAAATCTATTGAAGGGGACCTTGTCCCGTTGGCTTCGCCTCTCTCCGCTTCGCTACGGGTCGCTTTGCTGACCCCTGCCGCTTCGCGGCTCGCGCGGAGCGCTACGCGTTCACTGCTTCCAATATCGAGCATGCTGCACAATTTCTCGGCCAGCGCCGCACAAAGTCTATCCGCGCGTTTCGGGTTCATCAGCACGCGGGCGCATTGCAAATACGTATCGGAATGAAGGCCCGAAGACAGAATAAAATGCCCGCGCAAAATGGCCTCGGCGGCCTCGAATTCAGCGATGATTTCAGCATCCGTTAGCATAACCACTCCATTACGTTAAACCGCGAGGCCAGTAGACCGAACGAGCCACGAGCCCGCAGCGCGGCGCGCCATGTCGATTTCAGGAGAAATCGGCGGGCGCAATTGAAATATTATCGATCAGCCGCGTTGTACCCAAGCGCGCAGCCGCAATCAACCGTGCGGGTGTGTTCACGTGGATAAGCGGCGCTAGCGAATCCGCATCACGCA
>CAZZCK010000018.1:0-19108 GCA_964652475.1 uncultured Azospirillum sp. | reverse complement strand
TGCGACATGAATGCTGGTTGCAAAGCCATTCGGGTACATTTCAGCGGGCGTGGGCAGCCACACAGCATCGACAGCGGCATCACGCAGCATCGCCAGATCGCGCTCAAGCGGGCGCGGGTAGCGGGCGAAATCCTCGTTCGGGCCAAACTGAGTGGGATTCACGAAAATACTGACGACGACACGCCGCGCCTCGGCCTTCGCCGCCTCGACCAACGCCATATGACCGGCATGCAGCGCCCCCATGGTCGGCACCAGCGCGATGGTTTCACCCGCCGCGCGCCAGGCAGCGATCGCCTCGCGCAGCAAAGAAATGCGTGTAAGTTCAAGGGTCATATTGATTTGCCAGTGGTGATCGCTACAACTAAGCCATGCCACACCGCAAGCCAAATAGTTTTATCACCGCCTACGAGCAAAAAATTGCCGATGGAAATTTGCGCGTCGATGTCGCTCAGCGCCACGCCGCTGAAGCCTTCGAGCTGTTATATCAACAACTCACGATGCCCGAAACACCGTTAAAACGCCGCTGGCTGAGGCGCAAAGCGGCCGCCGCCCGCCCCGCCGGGCTTTATGTCTATGGCGATGTTGGACGCGGCAAATCGATGCTGATGGATTTATTTGTCGTGAGTATCAGCGCGCATACGCCCACCCGCCGTGTGCATTTTCATGCCTTCATGCGCGACGTGCATCGGCGGCTGTTTGTCTACCGCAAGGCCCAATCAACCGATGCGCTGGCGCAGGTGATTGATGAGCTTGCAAGCGACATGCGCCTGCTGTGCCTTGATGAATTGCAGGTGAGCGATGTGACCGACGCGATGATTCTCGCCCGCCTGTTTGAAGGGCTGATGGATGCAGGTATCGCCGTGGTATTCACCAGCAACCGTGCCCCGCATGAACTTTACCAGGGCGGGCTTCAGCGCGAGCAATTTATGCAATTTGTTGGCTTGCTGGAAGCGCGTATCCCCACCATCCGCATCGAAAGCGCTACTGACTATCGCTTGCAAAAACTGAAAGCGATCGCCCGCAGCTATATGTATCCGCGCAACGAAGCATCGGATGATTTTTTATATGAAAGCTGGAAGGCCCTCACCGAGGGCAAAGCGAATGACCCCTTACGCATCGCGATTGATGGGCGCATTTTGCGCCTCGATAAACATGTAGATGGTGTGGCGTGGCTGACCTTTGCCGAACTATGCATGCGCCCCCTGGGTAGTGGCGACTACCTCGAGCTATGCAACTATTGCCATACGATTTTACTACAAGGTGTCCCGAAACTCATGCGGGAAGATCGTAACGAAGCCAAGCGCTTTGTGACGCTGATTGATGCGCTCTATGATTGCCGCGTCAACGTCATTATCACCGCCGAAACCGCGCCCGAGGGCATCTATGAAGCAGGCGACGGTAATTTTGAGTTTGCCCGAACCGTCAGCCGGCTGATCGAAATGCAAAGCGAAAGCTATATGGCGCAGGCAAAACAGAGCGGTTAGCCATGGGCTTTGAGCCAGCTTGAGTATGGTGCACGCATGTGCCACACTAACAACCAACAATTAAAAACTAATTGTCGGTTCAAATTAAAGTCTTACAATTTTGTCATTCCCGCGTAGGCGGGAATCTCCTTAAGCACAAAGTGGATTCCCGCCTACGCGGGAATGACAAGATTGAGAGAGTGTGCAAACATCCGATGAAATAAGTACAACGACTCACGAGTAACCGCTCAAGGCTCTAGGCTCATGGCTACCACAACACCCCTCACCGTTTATTTGGCTGCACCGCGCGGGTTTTGCGCCGGAGTCGACCGCGCCATCGAAATTGTCGAGCAAGCGCTGGCGCTTTACGGCGCGCCGATTTATGTGCGCCACGAGATTGTCCATAACCGCTGGGTGGTCGAGGATTTGCGCGCCAAGGGCGTCATTTTTGTCGATGAGATCGACGAAATTCCGGCCGGCGGTATCACGGTTTTTTCCGCGCATGGTATTTCCGAAAAGGTCGAGAGCGAGGCGAAACTGCGTGCCCTACCCATCATCGATGCTACCTGCCCGCTGGTGACAAAGGTGCATAACCAGGCACGGCGCTACGAGCGCGAGGGCTACGAAATTATCCTCATTGGCCATGCCGGACACCCCGAAGTTGAAGGCACCAGCGGGCGTGTGAATAAAGTATACCTCGTTGAAAATGTAAGCGATGTGGCAACGCTTGAGGTGGAAACGCCCGAAGCCCTCGCCTATGTGACCCAGACCACGCTGAGTGTGGATGACACCAAATCCATCATCGCCGCGCTGAAAGAACGCTTCCCACGCATTCATGGGCCGGAAACGAAAGATATTTGCTACGCCACCCAAAACCGTCAGCAAGCGGTGAAGGAATTGGCCAAACAGGTGGAATTATTGCTCGTCGTTGGCTCGAAAAATTCCTCGAACAGCAATCGTTTGCGCGATTTGGGGACGGAATGCGGGATCGCCGCTTACCTCATCGATGACGCGACGGATATTGACTCGAATTGGCTGAACGGTATTCACAAAGTTGGGTTGACGGCGGGTGCATCCGCGCCCGAGCTATTGGTCGAGCGGGTGGTGAAATACCTTGAGACTTTGCGTGTGGTTGACGTTCAACCCTTCAACGTCGTCGCTGAAAACGTCGCCTTCAACCTGCCGCCCGAAGTGCGGCATCAACCGTTCAAAGATCGTCTGAAAGCGGGCTAGCCCTGCATTGCCTTATGCATGCGCTGATTGAACTTTGCCGCACCAGCATTGAGCGCATCACTCGCATCCGTCATGCCTTGAAACAGAGTTTCCGAAACCAGCACGCTTTGCGAGAAAAACGCATCGAGATTAGCTTTCGTGGTGCGCGTCGCCAGGTCGAACATATCGTTCAGCGTCCGGCAGGTGAGAAGGTTTTTGCTGAACTCAACCTGCTGAGCAAACTGCTTGCTGTGATAGCTCACCAACTCCGCAGCGAGGGTCTTCACCAGTTCCGTCAGTTGGGTGGCGACTTGCGTCAGTGTTTCCGCCTGCTCACGGCCCGACTGCATCGCCTCGGCCGAGGCGCGGTTTGCCCCTTGCGAGGCTTTGGCAAATTGCTCCGACGTATCGCGGGTGAAGGCCGTTAGTTTTTCCTGCATGGCCCCCATATCGAGCGCGGGCATCGATGGCATTGCGCCAACGCCGTTGCCTTGGAACATGCCTTGCGCCTGAGCCAGCGTTTGCTGCAGTTGTTCTTGCCATTGTTTCATCAGCGTTGCCGGGTCGAAGGATGGCTGCGCCGAGTTGCTCGCCTTCGCTTGCTGGCTGAACATTTTCTGCACCATGTCGCTGCTCATTTTGACCATGTTTTCGGTCGCGGCTTTCACTGTATCGGCGGCTTTTTGCGCCGCTTCGCCAGGATCGCCCTGGTTGAAGGGCATCTGGTAGAGCTTCGCACTTTGCTTGGCCCAATCGCTCGCCCCTTTTTGCCATTGCTCGGCCGTACCGCTATTCACCCACTGCGCATTATTTGCGGATGCAGCAACCGCCGGACGCGCACGACCTGCCGAGGTCTGCCGTGCGGATGATTGCGTTTTCGCCGCGTATTTCACGGTGCGTTTTGCGGATGGTTTTTTCTTTGCAGTGGCCATGATGTTTCTCCCTGGTTTTTCTTGTGCGATGCGGCGAAATATATACACCTAATTATGTAAAGGTCAAGCCATCAACTCAACCAATACACGAATATTTTGCCGCATTGCACCATGATTACTTTAACTGCGCACGGCTCGGTTAGCCGTTCGCAGCTTTCGCACTTGGAAGTGCCAATTCACCACGCAACTGCTTGGCCGCTGCCACCATCGCACCCAGTGCTTTTTCCACTTCCGGCCAGCCACGCGTTTTAAGACCGCAATCCGGGTTCACCCAGATTTGGTTTGGCTCGAGCACCTCGAGTGCCTTACGCAGCAGCGTCACCATTTCTTCCGATTTTGGCACCCGTGGGCTGTGAATATCATAGACCCCCGGCCCGATTTCATTGGGGTATTTGAAGTCCACAAACGCTTGCAGCAATTCCATCGCGCTGCGCGAGGTTTCAATCGAAATCACATCCGCATCCATATCGGCGATGGACTGCATAATATCGTTGAATTCCGCGTAACACATATGGGTATGGATTTGCGTTGCATCCTCGACCCCGGCGGCGGAAAGGCGGAACGAATCAACCGCCCATTTCAGGTAGGCCGCCTTATCGGCATTGCGCAGCGGTAAGCCCTCGCGCACCGCCGGTTCATCGATCTGGATGATGCGAATGCCGGCTTTTTCAAGATCGAGCACCTCATCGCGAATTGCGAGCGCAATTTGCTTACAGGTCGTTTCACGTGGTTGGTCGTCACGCACAAAGCTCCATTGCAAAATGGTGACCGGGCCAGTAAGCATGCCCTTCATCGGTAGGTCGGTCAGGGTTTGCGCAAACTGGCTCCAGCGCACCGTCATCGGGTTGGGCCGCGAGACATCACCAAAAATGATCGGTGGTTTCACGCAGCGCGAGCCATAGCTTTGTACCCAGCCATTTTGGCTGAAGGTAAAGCCCGCAAGCTGCTCGCCGAAATATTCCACCATGTCGTTGCGCTCAAATTCGCCATGCACGGGCACATCGATCCCCGCCTTCACCTGATAGGCGACGCATTCACGGGTTTTTTGCTCGAGAAACGCCTCGTAATCCGTTTCGCTCAAACTGCCCGCTTTGAACTTCGCACGCGCTTCGCGCACATCCGCTGTTTGCGGGAAGGAGCCGATGGTTGTAGTCGGCAGCGACGGCAATTTCAGGAGTGCTTCTTGCGCCGCGACCCGCTTTTTGAATACGGATTTACGCGTGAGCATTGCCGCACTCACTGCGGACAAGCGGGCCTTCACCGCGGCGTTATGAATACGCGTGCTGCTGCGGCGCGCGGCGATTGCTGTGGCGTTTTCATCGAGCGCAGGTTTCACTTTGGCGGCAGCCTCACCACCGCTGAGGGCAGCGGCAAGCACCGAAATTTCAGCAAGCTTTTGCTGCGCATAGGCCAGCCATTGCAGCAATTCCGCATCCAGCTTTCTCTCATGCACCAAATCAACTGGCGTATGCAGCAGCGAACAGCTTGGCGCGATGATGACACGCGCGCCCAAAACTGCTTTCGCTTTTTCGAGTAATTGCAGCGACGCGGCAACATCATTCTTCCAGATATTGCGGCCATCGACCACGCCGAGCGACACAAGCTGCTCGGGCTTCGCGGCTTTGAGCACCGCATCGAGCTGGTTTGGCGCACGCACCAGATCGACATGCACACCGGCGGTATTCAAACCAAAGGCCAGATCAGTATTATCGCGCAGACCATCGAAATAGCTGGTGAGCATGAGCTTCAGGCCGGATTTGTTAAGCTCGGCATAGGCCGTTTTGTAGGCCGCTTTCGCTTCTTCCGTTAGGTCGAGCGCGAGATGCGGCTCATCGATTTGCACCCACTCAGCCCCCGCGGCTTTAAGCGAGGCAAGCAACTGCACATACACAGGCAAAAGCTTAGGCAACAGGCTCAGGGCAGATTTGCCGCCCTTCATTTTACCCAGCAGCAAATAGCTGATCGGCCCGATTACCACCGGGCGGGTGGTGATGCCAAGCGCCTTGGCCTCATCAAACGCCTTGACGGGGCACAGCCCTTCGGGCAGCGCTGCGTTGAGCGAAAATTCCGTCGCATCCGAAAATTCGGGCACCAGATAATGGTAGTTCGTATCAAACCATTTGGTCATTTCCGAGGCGACGACATCGATGCCGTCCTTTTGCTGGCCCCGCGCCATCGCGAAATATAAATCCAGCGGGTTCGCGGCTTTTTTCAAGCCCGCATAGCGCGATGGAATCGCACCGAACATCACGCTATGGTTAAGCACCTGGTCGTAAAACGCGAAGTCACCACTTGGAATATGGGTGATGCCGGCATCCGCCTGGCGCTTCCAGTTTTCAGCGCGGATAGATTTGGCCGTCGCCATCAGCTGATCGACCGTTGCATCGCCTTTCCAATACGCCTCGAGGGATTTTTTCAGTTCGCGCTGTGCGCCGATACGTGGGAAGCCAAGGTTTGCAGTGGTCGTCATGGTCATTACTCCGTTTGTGTCTGCGCTCCCTTAATTCTTCGCGCATGGTTTTTCCAAAGGGGAGTGCTGTGTAACAGGCTTACGCCGCAAATCAAGGGAATTGGTGCCTGGTGCTTGGTTTTAGAGAGTTTTGCTTACCCAGGCACTAAGCACCAGGCACTCGCTTCACCAGCAGCATCAGCAAGCGCCACAGCACCCAGGCATTAAGCGTGTGCCATAAGAAATGCGTACCAAAGGCAAGGCTTGCGCAAATTTCAAGGTCGAGCGTGCGGGCAACAAGCGAGAGCGTCCACACCCCGGTTACCGTCAGCATCACCCTGCCGAGCGCCCGGTTGCGCCGCATCAGCCCATAGGCCAAGGCCAGCATCGTCGCATAGGTTGGCAGATACATCACCGTGCCGTTTAGCATGTCGGCGGGCAGGTATTTTTGGCTCACCACCGTGATGACGAGATACAGGCCCCACCAGGCCATCACCCGCAGCCATGATAAGGCGAATAATCGCCGTAGCGCTGAAATGAGATAGAGATTCATGAACAGGGTGATGGGGATGACATCCATCAGTAAGGTCGCCTGGCTCGGCTGCCAGTGCCATAGACCGCTGCCTACACCAATCATGAAAAGAATGAGGGTGAGGAGCCACAGATCAGATATCGTACCTTGAGGTTTATTGCGCAGCAACGCGCGCCCCACCATCACCGCCGCGATGATAAAGAACCCATTGGTGATGAGGTTCAACGGCTCGGCAAAGGCCCCAGCGTCGCCCGCACGCTCGCAGTAACTATCGAGATAAGTTAGAAAAGTATCGCTCATAAAATTCCTGTGAGTGGTGGGTAGTGGGTGGTGAATCTGAGCTGGCTAAAAAATGACACCATGCACGACCCACTACTCACCACTCACTCCATTAAATCATCGTCGAGTCACCCGCCATCCGTTTTAGCCGCGCCACCCGATTGACATTACGCACCAGCTGCTTGAGCACAATATACATCAGCGTTGCGTTGAGCACATGCCACATGAAATGGCTACCTATGGGGAACATGCCACAAATCTCGCGGTCGATCGCCCGGCAGAACAGCGACACCACACCAATGATTGCCGCCAGCATGAAGTGCGACGAGCTGGGCCGCGCCTTCAAGTGCAAATAGACCGCAATTACAATCAGCGCGATCATGGTCGATAGATAGCCGATCGAGTCGTTCATCGCGCCGCTGAATTGATGCACCAGAATATGCGAAAACCCGACAAACGCCACAAACGCAATACCGGCTTGAAAGATCGTGCAGCGCATGACGCGAAATAGCACCGCCCAGAAATAGAGCACAATAAACAGCACAATCGTCAGCTTATCGGCCAGCTCGGTGTAGGGGTTGGGGAAGAGGTGAAAGGCCACCGAGTTGAAGCCGATGAGAAAGGTGATAAATGTCAGGGCGTGAATATCCCAGATCCATTTTTTGATGAGGTCTTCATGGCGGTGGTAATGCCGGTAAATCGCGACGGCGACGATCATGAATACCAGCGAGGAAAGCACATTCAGCGGTTCGGCCCAAACGCCCGGGGCGCTGCGCTCGCACACCCCATACCAATGCTCAATTTTCGCCACACCCATGACTTAACCTAACAGAAATCCTTGGCAAATTCTCTAACATTCGTTGCTGCAGCGCAATAGAAGGGGGGTGAGGGATTGGGGGAAATAGGTAGTTATAGTGGACAAGCCGCCCGCGCTGTATTGGGGCCCCAATCCCTCTTCCCTCACCCCTGTCACTGCCCCACCGTGCCGTGATAAAAATACTTACCCAAGCCCACAGTGAACATGAAACAACCGTAAAGCGCATGTTCGAACCAGACCAGCGCGAGCGAGCGATGGCGGTGATAGGTATGGGCAAAGATCGCTCCGCCGATCAGTGTCAGCAGCGGGGCCACCCAATTTTGAAACAGCAAATGGCCAAAACTGAAGCACAGCGCACTTGCCGCGATCATCGTCACCGGGGTGGTGAACAGGTTTTTGTAACGCTCGAAAAAATAGCCACGGAAAATAATCTGCTGCGGAATGACCGAAAGCAGCGGGTAAAAAACCATGACAAACATCCATAATTGTGGGCGCTCGCGCGGCAGCGAAAACAGCTGCTCGGGCATCACCACGGCAACGAGAGCCGTCAGCGGCGCAGCACACAGCACGAATCGCCATAGCATGGGCCGGATATTCGTCCAGTTCAGCGCCGAGAATTTCCAGTGAAACGGGGCAACACCCGGGTTTGCGAGCTTCAGTGCCACCACACCATAGATCGCCATCAGCCAGATCACCCCCACAATGATCCTGGGCGGCAGCACATAGCGCATCATCAGCGGCACGGCCAGCATCAGCACCAGCAGCTCGGCAATAATCAGGGCTTTATGGTTAAAAAAACGGCGCAGCATGGTGTTCACTCATGGATTATTGCTCTTTATTATTGCTTGATTTTGCCCACATGCCAGCCTGCCCTGTCCACTACCTGGCGCCGGATTTTTTGTGGCGCTTCTCCTACTTCTCTTAGGCAACCTTACCCCCGCACGCTAGTGAAGAGTGTGTAATATATACCAGGCACAGAAAACCATTTGCCATCAAAAACCCTTTATGCCATAGGAATCGCCAGCCACGTACCGCGTGGCGATGGTATGGTGTTCCTCGATAGCTCAGCGGTAGAGCTCACGACTGTTAATCGTGCGGTCGCTGGTTCGAATCCAGCTCGGGGAGCCATTCAAAAGAAAAGGCACCGTAAGGGTGCCTTTTCTTTTGAATGCTTGGTGATGCCGGTGCGAACCAGCGAAGCGGTTCGACCCGGCGCTTAGCGAGCATTGGCGCGCTTAGCAAGGGCACGAGGCCCTTTGGCCGAGAAAATCCAGCTCGGGCCATCCGCCTTCGCTAATGTTGGCGTCGCCAAAATTTAGCTACGGCGCGATTGGGTGCCTTAACCCAATCGTGACGGAGCGTGCGAACGCCACAAACCGAAATGTTTCACGTGGAACATTGTTTATTTTTTACAATGACTTCCCGGTAGCACGTTCCTCGATTATCCTTGTAGCTTTTGGCTGCTGCCAAGGGGCACCCGACCGCGCATGTTAGCGGCGATGCACACATCATGACACCCTGTTGGCCATGTTTCCTTAATCTTCACACAACTGTCATCCATCAAGGCACCTAAATAGGCTATAACAGGGCATAAAATCACATGGGTTAGCCCATGGTTATCGCAGGAGCGCATCGTGGGTGACAGCACTAACAAAGTAGCAAAGAAAGTTAGTGCAATAAGCGCCGACATTCGTGACTTTGTTATAAAAAACACTTCCGAAGCAGGCAAACTTAGCGATCTTGCCAAACAAGTGAGGGATAAAAGGATTGACCTGAAATTCGCCAATGCTTCACTCGCGATCGATAGTGACCCCAGTAATGACGTCGCCTACGCCCGCGCCATGCAAGCAGCGACCAACGCATGCGACACGGAAATGTCGGGCTTTGTTTGGGCATGGAATACTGCAATGCATCGAATAGGGCAATCTCCCAAACCCATCGAAGTGGGAGAAAAAGCCGCGCGCGATGCTTTTCAAAATGTGCTCAATACGTATGTGGACGGTATGCCCGTCAGCGCTGATGCTCATGAGGCAATGATGGGGCATATCAAACGCCTCAGCCAATATTGCCGCTAGCGCCGCGCGACACCCCTACCCCCAGCATGCCAGCGCCTCACCCCCATTAACCGGATGTTAACCTTAAGCGGTTATCATCAGCTCATGGAGGGGATGGGGCATGCGCTGATGATTGGCCAGCTCACCCCACTATACGAACTATCCGAAACAGGAGTTGCAGGTGAGTGACGGTGAGGAACCTACGGGAGTGGCACCAGGACCATCGATAACTATCCCTCTATCCAACGAAGCACCGCCTTTAAGGGCTTCAGATACAACATTTTCGGCCTTTGCCCCGAACATGAGCGTATGGCCAATTCCGTTCTCAAAATACAACCCCTCTGCCATTTACCAGGATGATAAGGGCAACTCGTTCAGTATCACAACGACTGGGGATGGTAAGTCACGCATTGAGGCACGCTGCGCGAATGGTGCCCAGCCACACCCTTTGCTTGCTCAATTCGCTATTCGCGACGTTGAAACCCGCATCAATACGCCAAGCGCGAATGAGATGCATGTGAAGGAGACGCATGCGGGTTTCCTATCGGATCCTGCAGCGTGGCTTCGTGATCTCATTTCAGGAAGTCATCGTGATTATCACCTCAAAGGGGGCAGCCCTCTCGAGGAGGCATGTAATGCTGCGCTTTCAGCAAAGCCGAAGAAACGCCCTGGCCAAAGCAAATAATACGCTTTATCCCCCTGCGGATGAAGAGCGTCACCCAAAAGGATGAAACGGGTGGAGGGGGTGTTAGGGTTTGCGGATCCAACGTTTTGCGATGCCTCAATATCCAAGCTAGAAGCTACATCATCCATCGTATTGCCTAGCGCTATAAATGACGCTTAACCACTGCATGATTCGGCACAATCGGGCAGGTGGTACTGTGGCCACTCACTAGTTTACACTCGTTGCTAGTTACTGCACTTGATACATCCAGGATAAGATTAGGACTTTTTTTGTAGGGTGAAGTAAGTTCTGGCAGGTAATCTTTGAATTCATAGCGGTCACCACGAGCAGTGGCCTCATATAAAGCCGGAGGGTTGTATGGCTTAGCAGGGGTACCTTCTTCTTTGGCCATTAGGTCTCTAATAGCCCTAAACAATTGGCCTTGATGCCCAAGATCATTCGTTGAGTGAATCCCATTCTCCTTAACTTTCGGAAATTTAGGATCACGTTTAAGTTCTTCGGCAAGCGTATCGCGCATATTATCGAGTACAGTTTGAAAACCGCTAGCCTTATCAGCTTTGTTTATCTCATTAATTTTTTTACGAAAATTATTGATGAAATGATCCTGATTCTGCTCAAACATCTCCAAAATGACTGTGTTCACACGCAGTCGGTCATCTGGTTTTAATAATTCAAATGCTTGCGAATTTGGCATAGCTCAACCCTCAATAATTTTATACCTTTAGCATATCATCTATTTATTAACAAATCTCTAAGATTTTATCGAATCGAACCCCTACCCCAGCTTTTCCTCATACCACGTCTCGCCGATGGCGATTTTTTCGCGGCCATTTTTCTCGCGCCACTCGTTGCTATCGCGCAAGCTGTAAATACAGCCGCAATATTGCTGGGCGTAGAACTCCTCGCGCTTGGCGATCTCGTACATACGCGCGCCACCACCCTTGATGCGCCAGTTATACTCCCAATAGGTGATACCGTCGTAGGGCTCGGCCGCCTTCACCCCGCAGTCGTTGATTTGCTCGAGGTTTTTCCAGCGTGAAATGCCGAGCGAACTGGTGATGACGGGAAAGCCATGCTCCGCCGCATAAAGTGCGGTGCGGGCAAAGCGCATATCGAAACACATGGTGCAGCGGCGCCCGCGCTCGGGGTCGCGCTCCATGCCCTTCGCGCGGGTGAACCAGTTCTGCACGTCGTAATCCGCATCGATAAAGGGGATGTTCATCTTTTCGGCGAAGCGGATATTTTCGTTTTTGCGAATCTCGTATTCACGCAACGGGTGAATATTCGGGTTATAGAAAAAGATGGTGAGGTCGATGCCGTTGGCGACGATCTGCTCCATCAACTCACCGGCGCAGGGCGCGCAGCAGGAATGCATGAGTACGCGGGGTGCTTCGCCCGCGTTAGTTTCGCCGCGTGCGCGCGCGGCCGCCCAGCCCTCATACCCGGGCACGGTGAGGTCGACATGTTTGATGATGTCGGACGGGGTGATCGATGCGGGTTCACAATGGCTCATGGCGGGGGTTTAGCCAATATTGGGGCAAAAGAAAAGCGGCAATGCAGCCGATGGCCCACAAGCCGCCCAACCCTAACCACGACTCATGGCGCTATGCTCACTCGAGATCGGCGTTAGGCCCCGTGGCCCTGAGGAGTGGGTGTTTTCTTCGGTAACGTCGCATCCCAGTTTTTGGTGGCATCATCGATATCGATCCCGGCTTTGCCGTTTTTATTGACCAGAATAGAGATGTGCTGATTCTGCATGCGCCTGATCACTTCATGCAGCTCGACTTTGCCATCCTTATCGGTATCGTAAATGCGCGCGTATTTCTGGAAATCGGCCAGGATCGGCGCAATCTGACGCGCCAAAGCAGCCGTACGTGGATTGAGTTTGGCGGCATTATCCAACACAAAATCACGCGCATCATCCATCTTTTTATGCAGCCGTGATTCGGTGAATGCCTCATTCTGCACGGCAATCGCAGCAAGCTTAGCGCGCAATTCTTGATAGCTTATTTTTTCATCGTGATTCGCATCAACCGCAGCAAAATCAAGCTTATTGTTACGCAGCACCGTGATGATTTCCTGGGCATCAAGGCGCTTATTGCCATCCAGATCGAATTGCTTGATACGCTTAATGTTGATCAGGTTCTCAAAATCAAACTGCTTATCGGCCATCAGCTGGCCCAAAAGCGGGGTGATCTGGTTTGCTAGATCATTGATCCCAAGCGAATCGGTGACATAATCCAATACACCCAGTGCGTTGCGGCCCACGACGCTGGTGACATTGGATAGCCCAACGTCCCCCTCCATCACCGTTTGCGTTTTGGTCATCCCGGTGCTGATGACTTTATTCGCCATATTACCCAGATCATCGCTACCCGTGGTATTGGCAACCGCGAGCCCGACAAGCAGTGCTGCATCGCTAAGACCGCGCCGGTCATTATTTTGGATTGCGGTGGTGGCTTTATCCCTAATCGCACCTAGCGTCGCCCATTTTTTCGCCGAAAAGACCGCCCGGCCTAAACTAGCACTGCCAAGCGCCACCTCGCGCGCACTCACGCGCTGGTCATGGTTACGCGTGTCATGTTTATCCATCAGCGGTTTGTTATCTCTAAGCTTGCGGGCAACATGCTTTACTTGCTTGATCACCCCATCATCGTCATGGTCTTGATCTGCAATCTCATCCGCTTCTTGCGTGTCGCGCTTATATTTTTCGGAAAGCGGCCCCCAGTCATTCGCCCCCACCACGGGCTTCGCCTGAGCCGCCACGTGGAACGGTTTATGGACGACCCGTTTGTTGGCAGTGTTGGCCGGCGGTTTGTGATTGGTGCGTGCAATCTCTTTGGCGCGGTTAAGTTTGTGGCTCTCTTTATTTTCGCTCACCGCATGCGCTTCGTCGATCGCATCATCCACCTCGTCTACCACCATGCGCAAGGTCGATAATTGCGCATTGATGCTGCTTATTTTGATGATGCTCTTACCTTTGTCGTTGCGCGCAGCCCTAATCGAGGCTTGAATATTCTGAGCATCCACGAGCGCCGCGCTGGCTTTTTGGGCATCCTCGGGGTCCATATTTTCACTGCGCTCAGCTTCTTCTTTCAACGCCACAAGCTCGTTGATGATGGTCGTCACGGCGATATCTGCCAGATTGAGTTCCGCCTGACGGTTGGCCTCATCCTCAGCTGCTTTGAGCGTATCAGCCGATGTCGCGTTCTGAGTGTTTTGCGCGGTGCGGTCGGTAACGGTCGTATCGCCCAGCAGCCCGTCCATCACAAACGGCAGTGTCGGCGCCGAAGCGTTGGTTTCTGAAGTTGGACTGCCTGGGTTAAGCGCCATGCCCCTCTATTTTTTCTACTGTACCATGAAAGAAGCCAGTTTTCATGGAATGGTTTGTTAAAAAATTATCTCTATTTTTATCTAATTCTACGTCGAAATGGTTAATTTTTTATTAATTTTTGCTTCGTGATCACGCTGTCATGCGCAGTAATTCAGGAAAAATCTGTGATGCATGGATGCTGCACGACTGCCTATTTCCCCGTCATACGCACGCGAGAACACGCACTATAACCTTAGTAGCCTATCATAGAATGATGACAGTTTGATGACAGCGCGCGGAAAAAAGCCTTAAAACCAATGAAAATCCGCCAATCCGCACATCAAAAAAACAAAAAGCCCCGGCGTCACCGCCGAGGCTTTCTGTTGTTAACTTCGAGCGACGTTTTATCAAAAAATGCCTGCCGAAATTCGTGATTTGATTGTTAGCCCAAGAATCAATCAAAGGCAAGGGGAAAGATATAGAATTCACACCTCAGCCCCGACGATGCAGCATTGCTTCAATCTTCACGCAATTGTCATAATTCGCAAAGGCTTGATCGGCTATAGTGGTCGGTAGTGTTATGTCATACGAACGATGGTAGCGTTTATGAACAAAGATCAAGAAAAATCGACCAACCCCGATGATAAAACCACCACCGCGGCACACGATGCCGCCTTTGATCGCGGCCATGAAAAAGAACTTGGCTTCAAGCGCTTTGCCTATATCCAAAGCCTTTATCTTTTTGTGCCGATGATTACGGCCGCCGTGGGTGCGCTGATCGGTTACCATACGCTTGGTCGGCCATTGACGAAGATATTACCTAAATCCACAGCATTCGCAGGCACCGCTGAAAAAATTGCTGGAAATTTTAAAAATCTTTCGCTCAAAGATGCCGCTAAAGCCGCCCAGCTTCATGCAGAGGGTAAGTCTGGGGCTGAAATCATGAAAAAATTGGGCATGAAGCTCGATGAAGTTCCCAAAACGGCTAAAGTGGCTGGCGCGTGGATCCTTGGAGCGCCCGCTTTCATCGCGGGCAATATCGCCGTCGGCTACGATAAATGGCGTAAGGATGAATCCTCGCGCTTGTCCGCGGATGAAATCAACCATGATATCGCGAACCTCGAGCTATTCAAACCATCCAACCCTGAGTTGGTTGAAGAAAATAAGCGTCTACGCAGCATGCTCGCCAGTGCCCCCACTACTGTACAAACGAAGGGCATCGAGCGCGACGGCACGATAGCACCTGAAGCCGAAAAACAACTCGCCTAGATAGGTCACACCCGTGGTTGAAACCTACAAAAGCACCCCACTTGCCGATCGCCCAAGCCAGAAGCTCGGCTGGGGTGACTACCTCAAGGAAGTCGCCATCGGGCTAATTCCTTTAGGTACCGCGGCTGGGGCGATTGCGTTTGGCAAATTCACCAAACAAAAATTCTTTCCGCTCAATGGCTCGATGGATCTGCTGACCAGCACCTATGCTAAGCTGATCGAAAAAACGACGAAAGCGACCCACGGCAAAGCGTTGAAAATCGACCAAGTGCATTGGACTCCATTCCTATCGGCCTTTGGTCGCACAAAAGAAGAGAAGCTACGCATATCACAGCATTATTTTAATGGCTTTAAGGGGTTTGAATTTGGTGCCGTCATCACGCTGTTTCACCATTGGCGCAAAAGCGAGAAAAAGCGCCTCGACCTGACCAGCACCTATGAATCCTTAAAACCCATCAACGATCTCAAACCCAGCGACGATGAGCTGCGTACCGAAAATGCTTCGCTTAAACAGCAATTGGCGTATGTGCGCACCCATCCGACTAGTCAGATCAGCACCGCACAAAAAGCGTATGATGGGCCGATGGAATCGAGTGAGCGTGCACAACACAGCGAGCGCGGCTAGCTCACTTGTGATTCGCAATCGGGGGCGTTGGTCGCATAGGCTATACTCATTTCATTTAATTTTTGTACACTCTCCTAAGCCTTGTCATTCCCGCGCAGGCGGGAATCCACTTCCTCGTTATTAAGGAGATTCCCGCCTGCGCGGGAATGACAAAATTGTGAAGTTATTAGTCATATCGACTATCATTGCGAATGCTATCGCCTTATGCGCCGCTGCCCTTTCACCCAATGCATAGCCCTTGCGCTCGTGGATTGCCATGCTATAACCGCGCACGCATTGGTGTGGGCGGTTAGCTCAGTTGGTTAGAGCGCTACCTTGACATGGTAGAGGTCGGAGGTTCGAGTCCTCTACCGCCCACCACCCTACGCCTTCGGCTTTGGGTGGCAGGCCACGCAGAGCCCCATCGACTTGGGCGAAACAGTGTCCGCCGAAGCCTTGGCGAAGGATGGACTGGCGCTACAGTTCGCAACAATACTCTAAAGAGTAAGTGCCACAAAAACCCCAATGCGCGCCTTAGCGTGCGGCGGTTTCTCGGTTACGTGCCTGCGCATCGATATCCGCGCGCAATTTTTGAATTTCGGCACTGACGGCGCCTTGATAGGCGGATGTCTTGCGCGCCTCCTCGTTGCCGAAATAAGCGCCAACTGCCGTGCCGACAATTACCGCAAACAGCGTGGTTTTGGTCAGCGGATTCGCCGTCGCATTGCCTTTGATTTTATGCGTCATCTCATACGCGGCGAAGGGCAGACCGGCAATAGTCGCGCCATTAAATGCCCCATTGAGAACGATGCTCGCATGCGAGGTTGGCGCATCCGAAATCTGCTTGAGGCGTTCCTGACTGGTGGTTTTGGTCACATCCATACCTTAAGGATAGCACAGCTTTATGACAATTCGATGACGACCAGAGCGCTATTTGGCCAGGCTGCGCCGCTTATCCGCAGGGTAGACACCCAGCAGATTCACTTTTTGGGTGAAAAAGCCCAGCTCCTCGATCGCGAGCTGCACCGGGCGCTGGTTCGGGTGGCCTTCAAACGTCATGAAAAACTGGGCGCTGCTGTTCGCCCCGGCGCGGATGTAACTTTCCAGCTTGATCATATTCACGTTGTTCGTCGCAAAGCCGCCAAGTGATTTATAGAGCGCAGCGGGAATGTTGCGAAGGCTGAAAAACAAACTCGTCAGCACCATACCGTCGTTCGGTTCCGGGTCGATAGCATCGCGCGACAACACCACGAACAAGGTTTCATTATCCTTCGCGTCTTGAATGTTGTCGGCAAGTTTCGTTAGCTGATAGAGCTCGCCCGCTAACTGCGAGCAGATAGCAGCCTTGGTTGGATCGCTCCACTGGGCCACATCGCGCGCGGCGGTGGCGGTATTCGTATGGGTGTGTGTGGTGAGCTTATGCTCGCCGATAAAACGGCGGCATTGCAGCAAGCCCTGATGGTGTGAATAGACATCCGTCACGCCCGCCAGAAGCGCTTCGGGAGATTTATTCACGCCGTCCACTGCGGACGCATATCCATATAAATGATGCTCGATGGGCTGAATATGCTCGGCCACGATATGCAAGTTGGTTGCGGGTAACAGGTTATGAATTTCCGCGACACGGCCCGCTTGCGAGTTCTCAATCGGCACCATGGCGTATTTGGCTTTGGCCTCGCTCACGGCAGCGAACACTTCCTCGAACGAATGAAACGCCAGCGTTTTCATGTACGGGTAATTCTGACGGCAGGCCAGATCGGCATTGGCGCCTTCGACCCCCATGAAGGCAATGCTGTGCTCGGCATCAATATTACTGGACATTTTTCCTCCAAAACCCTATCTATGCGGCCTATTTCCTAGGGTTAAAGCCCAAGGATTGCAAGATTTACCTGTGTGTCACCCCGTCTTTATGACGGGATCTCGCGCACCTAGTAAACGTAATGAGTCGAAGTGCACGGATGCCGTCATAAAGACGGCATGACAATGTGAAAATGAGAAGAGCATGGCCAGCATCGAAAAATTAAAACCGGAAGCGACCACGAATCTCTGGACGCCGGATTCCTGGCGCAGCAAAGCCATTCGTCAGCAGCCGAACTACCCGGATGCAAGCGCCGTTGCGCGGGTTGAATCGAACCTTGCCAGTATGCCACCGCTCGTCACGTTTGATGAAATCCGTCAGCTGAAAAAAGAACTCAGCCAGGCCGCAATGGGCAATGCGTTTTTGTTGCAAGGCGGTGATTGCGCCGAGAGCTTCGCCGAGTTCAGCGAAACCAATTTGCAGAATTTTTTCCGTGTGCTCATTCAAATGACCATCGCGCTGATGTATGGAGCCGGCTCGCCGGTGGTGAAGGTGGGGCGTATTGCCGGGCAGTTCGCGAAGCCGCGCTCGGAAGATCACGAAAATAAAAACGGCGCGTCACTACCAAGCTATCGCGGCGACATGGTCAACGGCATGGAGTTCGACGCCACCGCGCGCGTGCCCGACCCCGAACGCCTGGTGCATGCCTATTATCAATCGGCGGCGACGCTCAACTTTTTGCGCTCGCTCGCGCGTTCGGGCTATGCCGCATTGCCGCGCGTGGCGAAATGGAACATGGATTTCGTCGCCGGTTCGCCGCAGGGGCGTCACTTCAACGAGATTGTCGAACGTATCAATGATTGCTTGGCCTTCATGAACGCGACTGGCCTGAATCTCGATGCAGCCGAAGAAGTTTCCGAAGCACGATTTTACACCAGCCACGAATCACTGCTGCTCAATTACGATGCCTGCCTGACGCGTCAGGATAAACGCACCGGCGAATATTTTGTCGGCAGCGCGCATATGCTATGGATCGGTGATCGCACCCGCAACCCGGATGAAGCACATGTCGAATTCCTGCGTGGCGTGGCGAACCCAATTGGCTGCAAAGTTGGCCCGAGCATGACAGCGGAGGATTTGATTCGTCTGTGCGATACGCTGAATCCGAATAACGAGCCAGGCCGCCTCACCTTCATTTCGCGCATGGGTGCACAGAAAGTTGAGCAGCATTTGCCAGCGCTCGTGAAGCTGCTCAAAGACGAAGGCCGCCATGTCGTATGGAGTTGTGACCCCATGCATGGCAACACCATCAAAGCGCCGAACGGCATCAAGACGCGTAAGTTCACCGACATCTTAAGTGAGGTGCGTAAATTTTTTGCGATCCATGAAGCGCATGGCACCCATGGCAGCGGCGTACATTTTGAAATGACCGGGCAGGATGTGACGGAATGTTTAGGCGGCGCGCAAGCGATCAGCGAACTTGATTTATCCGATCGCTACCATACGCATTGCGACCCGCGCCTCAACGCCTCGCAATCGCTCGAGTTGGCATTCTTGATCGCCGAGCTGTTGAAGAAGCAGCAGTAGATTTTTCGTGAGTGGTGAGTAGTGAGTGGTGAACGCGTTGCGCTGCTCACAGAAAAACTTTTGGGGCTGGCGTAGATTAAGTTGATATACACCAAGATTTGAGCAACACGAGTT
>CAZZCK010000017.1:19795-30393 GCA_964652475.1 uncultured Azospirillum sp. | reverse complement strand
CCTTGAGGTGGTAGCGGGGTGACCCGTGGAAGTTCGAGTCTTCTTGGTCGCACCAATCATGCTAGGCACGGTTCTTATATTCTCTCCCACTTGTCTTTTGGGGCTTTTTGGCTGCAAATTGCAGGCTGATTTTTGAAATAGAATGGCTATTCCTTCAAATCATCCTGAAATTTTCGCGTAAAAATCCCTCAAAATCCAAGCGCAACAGAATATAAGAACCGCGCCTAGGGAATAAACAAAACGACCGGGAGGTGTGTTTGCAAAACACGGATAGCACACTCCTTGATGCCACTACGGAAACCCAGCTTGGCCTCGCAGCGGATGTGATCGCCGCTATTTTTGATGCCATCGCGCGCGGTGATGCCACCACCGCCCATGATTTGGTTGCCCCCCTACCCGCACCCGACCAGGCCGAACTTTTCGAGCAGCTCAGCCATGATGAACGGCGCTTCCTGACCGCCGCATTGGCCGGCGATTTTGACTCGGAAACGCTCGCCGAACTCTCGCCCGAAGCGGCGGAGGATGTGATTGAAGCCCTTGGTACCGAAAAATCGGTCGAGGCGCTGGCAGAGCTTGAAACCGACGATGCGGTGCATATCCTCGAGGATTTAGCCCCCGCCGAGCAGCTCGAACTGCTTGAAGGCATGTCGCTTGAGATGCGCGAGGATATCGAGGAGAGCCTCACCTATGAGCCGGAATCAGCCGGTCGCCTCATGCGCAAGGCCCTCGTTGCGGTGCCCGAATTCTGGAACGTGGGCGACACGATTGATTTTCTGCGCGCCGCCGATGAGCTGCCTGAGTATTTCTACGTGATTTATACCGTCAACGCCAACTTTGTGCCCACCGGCCGCGTGATGCTGGGCACCATTTTGGGCCATAAACGCGAGGTGCCGCTCGAGCAAATTCGCCAGACAAATCTTTACGCCGTGAATGCCAATACCGACCAGGAGGAAGTCGCCTATTTATTCCGCAAATATGCCTTGGTCGAAGCACCGGTCATTAACCATGAGGGCACCTTGGTGGGCACTATTACGGTGGATGACGTGGTGCATGTGCTGGTCGAGGAAGATGAGGAAGATTACCTGCGCGCCGGGGGGGTCGCCGAGCAGGATTTCAGCTCGAGCATTTGGGAGACCAGCCGCGCGCGCTTTGGCTGGTTATTCATCAATCTGCTCACCGCCGTGTTAGCGTCGCTTGTCATCGCCATGTTCGAATCGACTATCGAGCGGGTGGTCGCCTTGGCTCTGATGATGCCGATGGTCGCATCCATGGGCGGCAATTCGGGCACGCAAACCGTTACTGTCGCCGTGCGCGCGATCGCGACCCGCCAGCTTCATGATGGCAATAGCGCGCACTACATCCGCAAAGAAATGTTCATTGGTCTGCTCAATGGTGCCGCACTCGGCTTCATCATGGCGGTGGGAGTGTATATGCTATTTAGCGATCTCAAACTCGCGATCGTCATGCTGCTGGCCGCCACCGGCACCATGACCATGGCCGGGCTGTGGGGCGCACTCATCCCCATATTCCTACATCGTCGTGGGTTTGACCCGGCGATTTCGAGCACCATTTTCCTGACCACGGTCACCGACTGCGTCGGCTTTTTCAGCTTCCTGGGCCTCGCCACACTGATCCTGCTGGCCATGTAACGTTTCGTGAACCCAATGCGAATAGGTGAGCAGGAGATTTTATGAACCGCTTCATCCGCAGCACCCTCACCCTCTTCTTCGCGAGCACGGTTATGATTAGTACAAGCAATGCCGTCACACCCATCACCACCCGCACCGCCGTGTTTGCCGGCGGTTGTTTCTGGT
The DNA here is from genome assembly GCA_964652475.1 of uncultured Azospirillum sp. Taxonomy (GTDB): domain Bacteria; phylum Pseudomonadota; class Alphaproteobacteria; order Rickettsiales; family UBA3002; genus QFOX01. The sequence continues at coordinate 28,579 of CAZZCK010000017.1, read as the reverse complement.
GCATGCAGCCGAGTTTCGATAATACCAAGGGCGTGACCAAAACGCTCGTCGGCTATTCGGGGGGGGATGCCAAAACCGCGACCTACGATCAGGTTTCAAGTGGCAAAACGGAGCATCTCGAGGCGATTGAAATTACGTATGACCCCACCATCGTGACCTACGAGGCGCTGCTCACCACCTACCTCGAAAACATCGACCCAACCCAGGCCGACGGCCAATTCAACGACCGCGGCGCGCATTACCATACGGCGATTTTTTATGCCGATGCTACGCAAAAAACCGCTGCCGAAAAAGCGCTCAACGCCATTGCGCCCAAATTCGCCCCTGCCCCGATTGTAGTGAAGCTGCTGCCCGCCAAACCGTTCTACGCGGCGGAAGATTATCACCAGAAATATTACGAGAAAAACACGCTGCATTACGAAGCCTATAAATATGGCTCCGGCCGGGCGGGCTACATCAAGAAAACCTGGGGCAAGAAATAATCCGAGACTATTATCAAAAGGCTCTTCTCAAACAGGAAATAATCGCCTTCGCGTTCTCTCACTAACAACTAACGATAGCAACTAACTAATCAGCCGCAAATTTTCGAGGATCTTGATCTCGCGTTCGCTGGTTGGCTCGGCGTTGTCGTTATCACTGTCGAGATCCGTGCTGAGTGAGGGCATCACCGCCTGACGCGCCGCGTCGTTGCGCATATCCTCAAGCGCGATCCGCTCAATGCGTTTGAGCTTGCCATCAATACTCGCGCCGTCCTCAATCGTGATCGCCTCATGCATCACCGTACCACGCACATGGGCGGTCGCAAACAGCATCACATTCTTGGCCTTGATCAGGCCATCGACCGTGCCATGCACAAACACTTCCTCGGCCATCAAATCACCGCGGATGCGCCCATTAGGCCGAAGCGTCACGCTATGACCACGCACATTACCATCGATCTGGCCATCAATATCCAAAATACCGTCGCTGACGATGCTGCCAAGCACGCTCATATTACTGGCAATGACCGATGGCTCCATCGCCCGCCGCTGGGCGGCATCCTGAGGCGTTTCAGCCTGAGAGCCGCGCTTAATAAGTCGACGCAGCATCGCGGCTCGCTTTCAAAAAATTGCTGGGGTTCAAAGCCTGATCGTTATAGCGCACCTCGTAATGCAGATGTTCGCCGGTCGAGCGACCGGTCGAGCCTTGCAGCCCAATCACCTGTCCTTTTTTGACGACCTGACCCGGGCGCACGAGGATTTTGCTCAAATGCCCGTAGCGCGTGACGAACCCATACTCATGTTTCACATCGATCACATTCCCGTAGGCCGTTTTCCAGCCGGCAAAATCGATCCGCCCATCGTTGGTGGCAATAATTTTCTCGCCGGACTTGCCCGCAAGGTCGACCCCGGCATGGAAGCTCAAGGCCCCACGAAACGGGTCCACCCGCGTGCCAAAACCGCTGGTTTGCCGGGTGACATTTGCCATCGGCATCGACAACGGCATCGCCGACACCACATCATTCAGGGTCATCAGCTTACGTAAATTGAAATAAAGCTCGGTGTCTTTTTCCTTGAGCACTGATCTTGGCAGCGGCGTAAACGGCCCACCCTGGCCATCCGCCGTACCACCCGATGCCGGGGTTAACGCCCCACTCGAGCCATTGGTACGGCCATATTTTTCCCGCAGTTGCTGCTCTTGCGTACGCTTCGCCTCGGCCGCGCGCTGCAAGGGTGCCGCGTCAAGGCCGGTACGGGCAATTACCCGCTCGAGTTCTTTGATTTTTCCACCCGTGGTGCTGCGAATATCCGCCATCATTGCATCATGGTTGGATTGCAACTCGCGTACTTTATTTTCCAAAAACTGAATGCGGCTGAAGACTGCATTGTAGCGCGCCGCCACTTCGCTCATCCCCGTCGAGGCACCGGAGCCATCGGCGTATTGCTGGGCGATTTGTTTGGCGTATTCCGCACTTTTGGCGCTGCCGGATTTGCCGTCATCGGCGAGCTTCATCAAATCCTGCTTGAGCAGGGTAAACTCCGCCTCGACGCGGGCATTTTGCTGCGCAAACGTAGCCAGCTTCTGCTCTTTTTCATCGATCACCCGCTGCGCCGCCATGTAAGAGCCGCTCGAAAAACTGGCCCAGCCGACAAAGCTGAGCGCCGCCAGCACCACAAAGGCCTGGGTTTTGCTCGATAACGGCACGTGCTGGGTTTTATGACCGGAAATAATAATAACGCTGCGTTTGCAAAAGAGGCTGCTTTTCACCCCAGCGAGCCAGCGGCCCAGCTTAGTTTTTGCCTTCGCGCCTTTTTGCGCGGCCTTATAGTAGGAAGCGTTTGCCATGGTTTAACCTTCTTCACGTCCTGGGTGGTGCCGCTAAAACCTCCCTAACCTTCAGGAGTTAAACCTTTTTCAAGGCTGCAGCATCGTTCAGTAGGATAGTTGCAAAGAAACCATCCGTCCCATCTTGATGTGGGCTGAGCACGAGGCTGGCATCAACGCCATCGCGTGCGATGACGTGCTTATTCCACATTTTATCGGGCGCTTCAACCCGGAAATTCGGATTACCCCCAAGGAATTGTTTCACCTGACCAAAATTCTCATCCATAAATACCGAACAGGTGACATAAACCAAGCGCCCACCGGGCTTCACCAGCCGCGCCGCATTGACCAAAATCCGCTGCTGCACGGCCTTAATTTCCTGCAGGTCCTCTAAGGTAAAGCGCCATTTCAAATCCGGGTTACGCCGCCAGGTGCCCGAGCCCGAGCACGGCGCATCGACCAGCACCCAATCCGCCGAGGCGAGATGCCGCTTCAAATACGGGTCCGCTTCATCGCGGATGACATGGGTTTGCACATTGCTCACCCCGGCGCGCGCCAGGCGCTTACCCATTTGCGCGAGGCGACCCGCCGAATTATCCCAGGCCAGCAACCGCCCTTTATTTTGCATGGTCGCGGCAATGGCGAGGGTTTTGCCGCCGGCCCCGGCGCAAAAATCGATCACCTTCTGCCCCGGTTTGGCGCGCACCAGCAGGGCAGCAATCTGGCTGCCTTCGTCCTGCATCTCGAATTTGCCGTCCTTGAAGGCTTGCGTGTTGAAGGCCGCGATGCGTTTTTTGAGGCGTACTCCGATGGGCGAATGCGGTGTGGGCGTGCCGAAATGGCCATCGCGGTCGAGGGCTAAAATCAAATCCCCTGCATCCTTGCATTTGAGGGTGTTCGCGCGCAAATCAATCGGCGCTTGTTGGTTCAGCGCTTCCATCGCTTCGGGCAAATTATCCCCGAACGCATCCCTCAGGCGACCTTCCATCCACTGGGGGTAATTCAGCCGCGCATCATCCGGCATTTTGGCGGGGCGAAACTCCCGCGTCGCGCAGCGGTTGAGCATGGTGCGCTCGGGGTCGGTCACCACTGCCGGCGCATACTGGCTGCCATCAAATAGCGCGACAATTTGCTCCACACTCATCGCTGGCTCATGGAACAGCAGCGCCACCATCACCACCCGGCGCGGGGTGACAGAGCGGTCGCACGCCTCGATATGCCATTGCAGCGAACCGCCAAAACGCAAGGTGAAATAGACCAATTCCGAAATTGCGCCGCGATCCTTGCTGCCAATAAAACGCCGCGCGCGGAAGTAATCGGCGAGTAATCCATCCACCGGCGCGCGCTTATCCGCCAGCCAAATGGATTGGACATGCTCCATAATCTCGATCACGGCTTGTATACGCGCAGCGGGGGTCATAGGGCGGCGGTTGTAGCGGACTAGGCAGAATATGGCAACGGGTAAACCCCCATTAATTTAAAAATCACCTGTTAACCTTTTTTTAACCCCCCCCCTGTATAGTGGCTATTGAGATAACCAATTATAGGCAGGTATTTTATGGTTGAATCAACAAAAAATGGAACTGTAATCAAGAGAGAAAATGGAACTGTAATCCAGACTGGAGATAGCATTGAATATTCAGTGAAGAAATCTCCTAAGGTTGAAGCTTCTACGGTAATACATTCTGGTCATACCTGTACAATTAAAGGGCAGGGACAGCGTATTACTGTCGGTGTTTACGCATCAATTTCCAACACAGGTAAGGCAAAAGGTAAGGCAAATGTTTTTGTAGGAACAGATGAAAAACATGGCAACATGAACCGTATAACGGATAATGAAGGTAATGTAGTCATTATGGGGGATGGCCGCTGGAATCCTTCGTTTGCCGACATTCAACCATCTTCAGGGGATGGCCCCTTGAATCGTTCGTTGCCCGACATTCAACCATCTCAAATAACGGGAAAGAACGAGATGGGTACAAGAAACAGCCTAATGATGCCAGTAGATGTCCTCAGACAACTTGGCGTTACATGCACTAATCCACAGGGTAAACCGTCTGCTCCGGTACTCAGTGTTGGCGATGTACAAAAATTGGCTGAAAGTGTAGTTAGAAAATAAATAACTCACGCAATCATCAACAACGCGGTGATAGTTTCGGTTACTTCCTCTATCACTTCGGCTGGGGCTTGGGCGATGAGTTTTATTCGCCCTCAATCATGACGAGAACGCTTAGCCGCCCACAAGGGCCGCCACATATTCTGCGACCAAATCCAGGGTATTTTCTGGCGTCGATTGAATAAACTTCGCCCGTCGCGTGCGCCAATCGAGCGAGCGAACCTGATCCGATTGGATGACGCTCACCGTTTTGTCAACCACCAGCTCTATCTCGAATCGATTTCCATTTCGCTTCGATGAAATGGGGCACACAACACATAATCCCTGCCGCTCATTATACACCCGCGGAGAAAGCACAATCGCGGGGCGATATTTCATGGTTTCGCGGCCCGATTGCGGGTCAAAATCAATCCAGATCACATCACCACGATCGGGGCAATAGGGCGCTACCATTCGATGATCTCATTACCTTGATCAGGGCCCCAGTTGATTTCTTCATCCGGCCCATGGTTTTCGAGGCCTGCGAGCAACCATTCGAGTCTTTCCTTACGCGACATCTTGGGATTTTTCGGTTTCACCTTGAGGCACCCTTCCTCTAGAGTAATCTCTGCCTTTGAACCCAACGTTAGACCACCTTGATGGACCAATTCCGCTGGCACACGCACTGCCATGCTATTGCCCCATTTTACAAATTCAATTTCCATATGTATCTCCAATGTATCTACAGTATATACGTTGTAGATACATGCGTCAAGTCGCGAGTTAACCGACGCGTAGCCTTCCATGGCGAGCCCGAAGGGAAGGGGTAAGGAGCGAAGCGACATAGGGGGCGATGCCCCCTTCAATAAAAAACTAACTCTCCACCCGATAATTCGGGGATTCCTTGGTGATGGTAATGTCATGCACGTGCGATTCACGTAGTCCCGCCCCGGTCATGCGGACAAACCGGCAGCGATTGCGCATGTCCATAATCGTTGCGTTACCGGTATAACCCATAGCAGCCTTGAGCCCGCCGACCAGTTGGTGAATCACCCCCGCCACCGGCCCCTTGAACGGCACCCGGCCTTCAACCCCCTCGGGCACCAGCTTCAAGGTCTCGTTCACCTCGGCCTGGAAATAGCGATCGGCCGAGCCGCGCGCCATGGCACCCACGCTACCCATGCCGCGATAGGTTTTATAGCTACGACCTTGGAATAAAATCACCTCGCCCGGCGATTCTTCAGTGCCCGCAAGCAAGCTACCAATCATCGCCACACTGGCACCCGCCGCAATCGCCTTGGCGAAATCGCCGGAAAACTTAATTCCACCATCCGCAATCAAGGGGATATTCTTTTTCTCCACCGCCTTACGCACATCCATAATTGCGCTTAACTGCGGCACACCCACCCCGGCCACCATGCGCGTGGTGCAAATGCTGCCTGGGCCAATACCCACCTTCACCGCATCGGCGCCGGCGGCAACCAACGCCTCAGCGGCATCCGCCGTCGCAATATTGCCGGCAATGATGGCGATATGGGGGTAGAGTTTTTTGATTTCGGCGACGGTATCGATCACGCCTTTGCTGTGGCCATGGGCAGTATCGACCACCACCACATCCACATCCGCCGCGATCAGGGCCTCCGCCCGGGCGAGCCCCTCACGCCCAGTGCCCACCGCCGCCGCCACGCGCAAACGGCCACGGCCATCCTTCGCCGCGAGCGGGTATTTGACTGCCCGTTCAATATCCTTCACCGTAATCAGGCCGACGCATTTGTAATTCCCATCGACCACCAGCAGCTTTTCGATGCGGTGCTGGTGCAGCAATTTCTTTGCATCCTCCTTGCTGATGCCCTCGGCGGTGGTGACCAGCTTACGCGTCATCAGCTCCGCCACTGGCTGCTTCATATCGGTCGCGAAACGAACATCGCGGTTGGTAAGAATACCCACCAGCGTGCCGTCCTTTTCCGTCACGGGGATGCCCGAAATGTTGTGCGCATCCATCAGCGCATGGGCATCGGCGAGCGTACGCTCGGGGGTGATGGTGACGGGGTTGACCACCATGCCGGATTCAAACTTCTTCACCCGGCGCACTTCGTTCGCTTGGGCCTCGAGTTCCATGTTCTTGTGAATGGTGCCAATGCCTCCATGCTGGGCCATGGCAATGGCGAGGGCCGATTCGGTTACCGTATCCATCGCCGCCGACATCAGCGGAATGCCAAGCTCAATCTCCCGCGTCAGCATCGTGCGCGTATCCGCGTCCTTGGGCATAATGGCCGAGGCGGCGGGGGTGAGCAGCACATCGTCGAACGTCAGCGCGAGGGGGAGATCCTCCAAACGGTCGGTCGGTGTGGCGGTGGGGGGGGTGAGTTTCATGGCAATCCTCGATCATTAACCGTCATCTAAGGCCTCGTCCCGGGATCTCCCAGAATGAGGCATGACATTGAGATTGCAGCCCTATGTCGCACGCCAGGATTCAACTGTCAATGCTGCAATTGTCACGGAATTGTCATGCATCGCATAGAAGAAACACACTATAATCTTCCTTAATCAACAGATTACTGATCGATTGGAATACCGATGGGCAGCGCTAGAAATTCGAATTATGATAAGCTAGAGAAAAAGGTGGCAGCCATTCGCGCTGGCGACAGCACCGTCAAAAATAGCTTTAATGCAGGGGAAGCCATTATATTTGCCTGCAGATATCATAAAAATGGTGCGGCTTATGAGCCTATCAAACTGATCGATCTGAGCAAGGTACGCAATGCTAATCTGCCAGGTTACCTAAGCAATGCAATCGAGAAAATTAAAGGTCTGACAACAAAACTCCCGATGCCCTGTGCCGTCTTTATGGCCAACATGACTGGGAAAGATCTTGAATTCTGGCAACAAGAGCATTACAGCTTAACTGAGTTGGAAAGCATCCAGATTACGTTGCCCGGCGAAGTGAAGCCCGGGCCAACCATTAGCGTTCCTGCTAGCGGCGAGCAAGGGCTTACAAGTTCAGGAATACCAACGGCTAGAGATTTGGCAAAGGCAGTCTTATTTCCGCCCGATCTGAAGTCAACGAACATTGCGCAGCGTATGGCTATGATCAAGCGTTAAATGTTTGCCGTTCAACACATCCAGCAGCGCCAATTGTCATTGAGATGTCATACAAAAGGGTGTAGCCATACGATATATTAAGCTATATGAAAGACAACAGAAAATTCCAAAGGAAGGTTCAGCATTTGCCCCTTGCCCGACAAGCGCTAGACCCCACAACATTGAAAGCGCAAGCGTCACGTGCACGCGAACTACGACAGCTTCAGAATCAAGGTCCATTAGATGAGGCGGGCATGGCCGAATTAACAGCACTCACTACAGACCGAGATTTTCAACGCTAACCCTAACCCCGAAACCCCATCGCCACCACATAACTCTCGGCCGAATCGGCGCGGGAAGATTTGGGTTTTGCGTGTTTCACGCTCGTAAAATCGCGCTGCATGAGCTTGAGCAGATCGCTCTCGGTGCCGCCTTTGCGCACCTTGCAAATAAACGTGCCGCCGGGTGCTAAAATCTCGACCGCGAAGTGATACGCCATCTCGCACAGATGGATAATCCGGATATGATCCGTCGGCCCGTGGCCAGTGGTGTTGGCCGCCATATCGCTCATCACCAGGTCGGCGAGGCCGCGGCTAGGGTGCTGGGTGCTGGGTGCTGGGTGCTGGGGAGGAAGGACAGCGCTTGCGGCAACGCCACTGGTTAACCCTTCCTTACTAGACTCTGGATTCCGGACTCTCGACACTTCTTCCTTACTGGCGACGGGTGATCCTCCGTCGCTGAAGCTATGGTGGACAGGCTGGCCACTGGCCACCCCTTGCTTGAGCAGCGCCTTCATCACCTCAGGCGCATCTTCGGTCAAAAAATCCTGCACAATGAGTGTCGCCCCAGGAATCGGTGGCACCTCAAGCAGATCGCAGCCGATCACCCGGCCATGCGGCCCCACTTTGGCCACCGCCACCTGCGCCCAACCACCGGGTGCGCAGCCCAAATCCACCACCCGCATGCCGGGCTTGAGGAGGTGGAATTTCTCATCGAGATCAAGCAGTTTGAAGGCCGCGCGGCTGCGGTAGCCCTCCTGCTTGGCTTTGGTCACATAGGGGTCGTTCAGCTGCCGCGCCAGCCAGCGCGCACTTGAGTTACTGCGCTTTGCCGCCGTTTTCACGTTCACATGCAACCCGCGCGAGCCGGATTTTTTATTCGGTTTTTTGGGCGGTTTTTGGGCCATCGCACCCATCTAAAGGATATGCTCCGCTCATGCAATCTTCATCATTTTGTCATAACGAAAGCATCATCATATCGGCTATGATTTATCATGTTCAGAACGAATCAGATTATTGATTTTA
>CAZZCK010000017.1:10744-19695 GCA_964652475.1 uncultured Azospirillum sp. | reverse complement strand
CTCATTAAAGAATATCTGAATGCTGCAAAGCAATCCCCGATACGCTACTACAAACAAGACCTCTTTCGCGTCACCCCACAGACAATCTCTTTCTTTAAACCCGCGGCACAGGTAGAATCGTTTGAGTTACGGATGCAGAACAGACAAATCAATCGTGACTTAGCGCGAGAAGATTCAAGGCTGGCTCAGGCCCTCACCACCCATGACGCTCCCTTGCTCCTGCAGCACATCAATCGGATGCTTTACGAACATATCGAAACGGCCCCTCAACTTGAAGAAATGATCGCGAGCTTCAAAGGGCCAAATCCTAAATTTCCCGAATCCGGAACGTGCTCATCGGTGACCCGCTAAACCGGCAGCACTTCGCGCATGAGGCTGACAATAATCCCCTCCCTCACCCCGCGATCGGCGATGGTGATTTTATCGATCGGGAAGGTACGGGCGATGGCCTCGAAAATCGCGCAGCCACTCAAAATAAAATCCGTCCGCGCCGAGCCGATGCATGGGTGCGCCGCACGCTGCGCGGGCGACATGCGCATGAGGGTTTGCGTGGCCCCGCGAATATCGGAAATGGAAAGCTTTATCCCATCGATTTTTGAACGGTCGTAATGCGGCAAATCGAGGTGAATCGCGGCCAGCGTCGTCACCGTGCCGCTCGTTGAAAGCATCTGTACGTCTTCTTTCCACATGCGCGCGGCGATCTGGTTGTCGCGCTCCATCGGCATCAGCAAGCTCGAAATTTTCGCGACAATTTCCTCGAAATACATCTCGGTAAAGGCCGGGCCGCCGAACTGCTCGCTCATATTCATCACGCCGTAGGGCAAGCTTACCCAGTCTTGAATCAAGTGCCGCTTATGCGAGTTGATCGGCTGCTCGGGGTCGATTTTCACCCACATGAACTCCGTGCTGCCACCACCAATATCGAAGGCAAGGGCGTAATTGGTTTCTTTCATGAGTAGCGACGAACAGCCCAGAAACGCCAGGCGTGCCTCCTCCTCGTTCGATATCACATCGATCGTCAGGCCCAGCTCGTCGCGCACGCGGTTCAGGAAGCTTTCCGCATTACTGGCGCGGCGGCAGGCCTCGGTTGCGACAAACCGGTATTTCGCAATGCCGTAACGGCTGAGTTTTTGCTTGCAGGTGGCAAGCGCACGCATGGTGCGGCGCATGGCTTCTTCGCCCAAACGGCCCGTATCGCTGACCCCTTCGCCCAGGCGCACAATACGCGAATAGCTATCAACCACTTTCAGGGTTTTATGCTGCGTATGCTGCTGGAAACTGGGCCGGGCAATCAGTAAGCGGCAGTTATTCGTGCCCAGATCAAGTGCGGCATAAAGCTCGCCCGTGCTCTCGAGCCGCTCGCTATCGGTGGCGATGGCATCGAGCGGTAGGGGGGCATCCTCGGGCAGTTCGTTTTTCATGGGGCAGAGTATAGCGGCAAATCCCGACGAGATACAAGCGGCACGGCAGAAAATCGCTTAGATAGTGGCCATCACCGCATTCACCGCCAATGCCAGCAGGCACAGAGTCGAGAGTAAAAACAGCAAAAATCGAATGGGGATGGTATTGATCGTCGTCTGCCAAATACTATGGGCGATGCGTAACGCAACATAGCCCCAGGCCAGGGTGACATTGATGCCAGCCCCCGCCCCGCTGATGGCGAGAATGGCGACCACGGCGTAAAACAGTGTCGGCTGCTCCATCAGATGGGTGTAATTATGCGAACGCCAGGCGACTGGCGGCGGCACTTTCGCATCCACCTCATGGCCGCGGCCACCGGCGGGGGCTTTCGAAAGGTCCATCCCCAGCGATTTCATCGCTTTCAAGCGCCCAACCGCCATCCATAACAGGACGAGAATCGACCATAAAATGAGGATTGCAGCGGGGGCAAGTATCGGGTTATCCATCGAAATCTCCTACTGGCAGGTGATGGACGAGCGTGAACCGGTTGGTGGCGCTTGTCAAATGAAAGCGGCGTTAAGGAGAATCCTTCTGCATTATCCACATAATCCTTCATTTTTTGGCTCAAAGCGTTAACCAAACCTTAATCACTACCATGCTAAAACTTAAAGCATGGGGCTATTTAACAACATTTCCGCAATGGGCGGCATGGATGACAATTTGTTGGCAGCGTTGGCGCGCGGCTTTGGCCTTGGCCCGGCACGCCCGAAAGAACCCCCACCAGCACCGGGCGATGCACAGCGTGACGTGAAGCGTACGCCAGAGCAACAGCATATGTTCGACACCATCGCCGAACGCATCAAGGAGGTGCGCGCGGTCGATCGCGGCCGCGATGCGCAAGGCAACGCCATCATCCCCACCCTTGAAGATGTGCGCGAAGCCTGCGAACGCTTCGGTAAGAAAACGCTCGAAGGCCAGGCCATGGTCGCCCGCGGTGAGTGGGGGCCCAAAATTTATGCGCGGTTAAATGGCCAAGACCTCTCCGGCTTTGGTATTTCTGAGCCGAAAAAAGTCCGTAAACAGCAAACGGAAAAAGCGGTTGTCCCATCCGAAAAATCTGGGGCAGCGAAGGCCATGACCAACCTGATGGATCTCGATAGCGACGGCGCGATCAGCGATTTTTACGACGAAATCAGCCTCATCGACGCTGACCTAAGCAACGCCTATGTCGACCCCGCCACGTCGTATAACGACGAAATCGCCAAAGCCGGCAGCACAAGGGACGATATTTTCAAACCCAGATGCATGACGGGTATGGTGTTCAACGGCATGCAAGAGGGCGATAAATTCAGATTTCCGCGTGGCGAACACGAGGATATTAAGCTAACCGGGGTCAATGGTGGTAAGATTACATTCAGTGATCAAAGCCATGTGCATGGGCTGACGATTGAGGGCAAACAAGCCAAAATCTCGATCGGTGATTATGCCTCGGTCGATGATCTCAGCGTCAGCCACGGCTTTAGCATTCTCAAACTGAAGATGGGTAAAAACGCCGAGCTGAGCAACGCGGATTTAACCCACTCGACCATTGCCATGAACAGCGAGTTCGAGCGCGGCGCGACGTTACGCGAAGTCAAACTCGGCGACAACATCAAGGGGCTCGATTTTGGTGGCGTGAACCTAGTCAATGTGACCATTAAAGGCGAGCCCGTCACCCGCGTTGAGCAGCTGCAAGCAGCCGGTGTCGAGGTCGATAGCACAACCAACATCTCCGCCACCGACGAATTCATTAAGTGCTGCGCCTTGAAGAATGCCCGTAGTCAATCCGTGGCAGAAGGAGCAAAACTATTAAATACCATGAGAAATATTGGGGCACAAACGCCGCCACCCACTATAGCTGCGACCCGCGCCGCACCCGACCCTGAAAACTCTATGCCCAAAACCAGGATTGCTTTTGATGGTAACGCTAGCTTCGGCGATTATAGTTATAACCTTGGAAAAGATCTCGTAGGTCGTACTCAGCCTGAACCAAGCATGGGCATGAGCATGCCAGGCGCTGTCAAGTCATAAGGCTGCTCGCTTGATATTTGTCATGCCAGCGAAGGCTGGCATCCAGCGCGCAACCTGCCCTTCGAAGCATTAGCGAAGAAGGAAGCACCATCAAAACCAACTGGATACCAGATAGCTGGCTTTTCCAACCATTTCTAACGAAATGGGGCAAAGCGGCTTTGGGCATGACAAACGGTGTCCGCTGGTGCCCCCCGCTAATCCTTGCAATTCCCGGAAACTTGCCTATATTCCTGCCTCATTTTGTCATTATGAGGCTTGCCATGTCATCCCCCGTCAGCATTAAAAAGGCACCGCTTGCGGCCGCCAACCAGAATGTGAGCCGCCCAAGTGCCGAGGAGGCGATGGAGGCGGTGCGCACCTTGATTCGCTGGGCGGGTGATAACCCAACCCGCGAAGGGCTGGTCGAGACCCCCAAGCGCGTGGTCGAAGCCTACCGCGAGTTCTATGCCGGTTACGATGAAAACCCCGACGCGATCCTCGCCAAAACGTTTGAGGAAGTGACCGGCTACGACGACGTTGTACTGCTTAAAAACATGGAATTTGAATCGCATTGCGAGCACCATATGGTGCCCATCATCGGGGTGGCGCATATCGCCTATTTGCCGGATAAAAAAGTGGTCGGCATCAGCAAGCTTGCTCGCCTGCTCGATGTATTCGCCAAGCGCCTACAAACGCAAGAACTCATGACCGCGCAGATCGCCGATACGATCGAGCGCGTGCTCGCGCCGCGCGGCGTCGCCGTCATTATCGATGCCAACCATGAATGCATGAGCACCCGTGGCGTACATAAAAAAGGTAGCACCACGGTTACCACGCAAATGCGTGGGGCGTTCAAAACCGACCGCGACGCCCGCGCCGAAGTGATGCAGATGATTAGTAATTAGTGCCTGGTGCCTAGTTGTTCGTGATTCGTTGGCAGTACTTCGGTTTAGCAAATTGCCTTAACTCAGGTTAGGCGCTAATAACTAGGCACTAATAACTAAGCACTAGGCACTTCCATGCTGCAACGTCACCCCATCATTCTCGCTTCGGGCTCGACTATTCGCCAACAGCTTTTGAAGGCGGTCGGCCTTACCTTCAGCGTGGTGCCAAGTGGCGTTGAGGAAGATACCATCAAAGCCGCGATGAAGGATGCACCGATTCCTGAACTCGCCGCCGCCTTAGCGCGCGCTAAAACCCTCGCTGTCAGCGTTCAGCAGCCGGATGCGTTCACCATCGGCGCCGACCAGATCTGCGAGCATGATGGCCGCATGCTCAGTAAACCCGGTAGCTACGATCGTGCCGAGGCGCAGCTTGCCCAGCTTTCGGGCCATACTCACACGCAGCATTGCGCCATGACCTTGGCGCGCGGTGATGAAATTCTCTGGCAATTTCATGACACGGCGCAACTGACCATGCGCAGACTAACGCCCCCGGAAATCCGCGCCTATATCGCCGCCGATGCGCCGCTTTCCTCCTGCGGCTCGTACCGGATCGAAGGAATGGGGCGGCATTTATTTGCCAGTATCACCGGCGATCACGACCTCATCCAGGGACTCGCCTTAGTGCCGCTACTGGCCGAGCTGCACGCACGCGGTGTCATTGGACTCGCCTAAATAGCCCGCTGAAGTTGTGTGGACGTATCCAACGAAACGCTAGTGCGCATCCATCAAGCTTGCTAGCATGACGCCATGAACATCCACGCAACGCACGATGCCGTCGCCCTCGTCACACGGCTCACTCATATCGGCAAGGCGCTCTCAAGCGAGCGCGACCGCGACACGCTGCTGGAGCATATTGTGCTTGCCGCGAAAGAAATTTCGCATGCCGATGGCGGCACGCTTTACCTGCTTTCTGCCGCGGGGGACGTGCTCGAATATGTCATCATGCGCACCGATTCCATCGGCCTCGCGTTTGGCGGCACCACCGGCAAAAAACCACCCTTCCCGGTGGTGCATCTCTATGACCCGGCAACGGATGAGCCGGATATCCGCACCCAGGTCGTACGTGCGGTGGTGAAAAAAGAATCGATCAATGTTGCGGATGCCTATGGCTCAAGCGAGTTTGATTTCACCGGCACCCGTAAGTTCGATCTCGAATACGGCTTTCGCACGCGCTCGGTCATCACCATTCCCATGATCAACCACCGGGGCGAACCAATCGGCTGCGTGCAGCTCATCAACGCGAAAGACCCTCATACCGGCGCCTCGATCGCGTTCGATGACAGCATGGTCGAGATCATTGCTTCACTCGCGAGCCAGGCCGCGGTGATTGTCGATAAGGAAACCCTCATCAACGAGCAGAAAATTCTGCTTGAGTCCTTCATCAAGATGATGGCGCAGGCGATCGATGCCAAATCGCCCTATACCGGCTCACACTGCGTGCGCGTGCCGGTGCTGACCGAAATGCTGGCCGAAGCAGCCTGTAACGATACGCAAGGATTCTTCCGCAATTTCACGATGAGCGACGAGGAAAAATACGAGTTGCATATCGCCGGCTGGCTGCATGACGCGGGCAAAATCGTCACTCCCGTGCATGTGATGGATAAGGCAACCAAGCTCGAAACGATCTATGACCGCATCCATCTCATCATCGCGCGGTGTGAAATTTTGAAGCGCGACGCACGCATCCGCTACCTTGAAGCGATCGCGCATGACGGGGCCAATAAAAAAACGCTCACCGCCCACTACGACGCCGAAATCGCCGCGATTGAGGCCGATATCGCCTTCCTCAAAACCGCCAATATTGGTGGTGAATTCATGGCCGATGAAAACATTGCGCGGCTTAAAACCTTGGCCGAGCAGCGGCTTTCCATCGATGGCATAAGCGCGCCATTGCTCAGCGAGAACGAGGTCTATAACTTGAGCACCCGGCGTGGCACCATCACGCCCGAGGAGCGCCAGATCATGAACGACCACATGGTGCACACGGTCAACATGCTCGAATCCATGCCGTGGCCGAAACATCTTCAGCGCGTGCCGGAATATGCCACTGGCCACCACGAGAAGATGGATGGCACCGGCTACCCGCGCGGTGTGCTCGCCGGCACCATGAGCATCCCCGCGCGTATGATGTGCGTGGCGGATGTATTCGAGGCCTTAACCGCGAGCGACCGGCCCTACAAAAAAGCCAAAAAACTCTCCGAGGCGATGGCGATCATCGGCCAGTTCAAAAAAACCAACCATCTTGATCCGCATATCGTCGATTTCTTTGTAACCTCAAAAACCTACCGCAAATTCGCCGAAATGTTCCTACCCGCCGAGCAGATCGATGAGGTCGATGAAGCGGCCATTCTGGCCATTGAGCCCGAGCCGATGAAGACGCGGATGGTGCCGAAGGGTTAAGCCGCCTTCTTGCCGCTATCTTCTTTGGCGGGTTCGGCAAACTCGATGATGAGCTGGCCCGAGGTAACGCTCGCTGGGGCTTTCACATGCACATCTTTCACCACCGCGTCATGATCGGCATAGATGATGTTTTCCATCTTCATCGCCTCGATCACGAAGAGCTGCTGGCCGGCCCTAATCACATCGCCTTTTTGCACATGCACGGCGGAAATAAGGCCCGCAATCGGTGCCGAAATTTCATACTGCGAGACGGTCGTTTCGCGCACCGGCATGTATTGCCCAAGCTCGGCCACGCGCAAACTGCGTAGCGTCGCCTTCACTTCCGCACCCGCATAATTGAGCTGATAACCCTCGGCCAGCGGTGTCACCCGCACGCTCACCGGCTTGCCATTCACCGTGCCTTGGAACAGACGGCGGCCCAGCTTCCATGCCGAGCGAATGACGACCATGCCCTCGTCATAGCTGATATCGTAGCCGTAATCCTTCTTGCGGGCATAGATCGAGATCGAGTTGCCGGCGAGGCTCACCACCCAGCGCGCGCCAATCGGCGGCGTGCGGCCCGGTAGTTGGCCGGTGATTTGCGCCGCCCGCTCAATATCACGCAAGCCACAGAACACCGCGACGGCCATGCATACTTTCTGCGCTTCGGTCGATAGCTCAGCCCCGGTGAAACCCGCGGGCCATTCCTGCGCAATAAAATTGGTGCTGATCTCGCCCTTGCGGAAACGCTCGTGGCTCAGCACCGCTTGCAAAAAGCTGGTGTTATGCGCAATCCCTTGAATCACAAAATCGCCCAGCTGGTCGACCATGAGGTCGATCGCCGCCTCGCGCGTGGCCGCATGGGTGCAATATTTCCCGATCATCGGATCGTAGAACATACTGACTTCGCCGCCCTCATAGATGCTGGTATCCATCAGCGTGCCGGGTTTTGCCTCGGGCTCTTGGTATTTAATCACGCGCCCCGTCGAGGGCAAAAATCCGCGCGTTGGGTCTTCCGCATAAATACGGCTTTCAAACGCCCAGCCGTTGATTTTGATGTCATCCTGCGTGAAGGGAAGTTTTTCCCCGGCGGCGATACGAATCATCTGCTCGACGAGGTCAATCCCCGTGACGAGCTCGGTCACCCGGTGCTCGACCTGTAGGCGCGTGTTCATTTCGAGGAAGTAAAAATGGCCCGATTGATCGACGATAAACTCCACCGTCCCCGCCGAAACATAGCCGACGTTTTTCGCCAGTGAAATCGCCTGCGCACTCATCGCCGCACGCATTTCGGGGGTCACAAACATGCTTGGCGCTTCTTCGATCACTTTCTGGTGACGGCGCTGAATGGAGCACTCACGCTCGCCCAGGCTCACCACATTGCCGTATTTATCGGCCAGCACCTGAATTTCGATATGGCGTGGATTATCGAAATATTTCTCGATGAATACCCGCGCGTCGTTGAAGCTCGATCGCGCTTCGCTCGTCGCCATTTTCATGCCGTCGGCCAGTTCTTCATCCGAACGCACCACGCGCATGCCCTTGCCGCCACCGCCCGCCGCCGCTTTGATGATAACGGGATAGCCAATTTCCTTGGCGATTTTGAGGGCTTCTTTCGGGTCGGCAATCGCTTCGAGCACACCGGGGACACCATTCACCCCCGCCGCGCGGGCAATTTTTTTCGATTCAATCTTATCACCCATCAGGCGAATCGCCTCGGGTGTTGGGCCCACCCAGGTGGCGCTGGTGCGCTCGACAATCGCGCGCGCGAAATTCTCTTTTTCCGACAAAAATCCGTAACCGGGATGCACACATTCCGCGCCCGTCTGGTCAATCGCTGAAATCAAATTATCAATATTGAGGTACGATTTGACGCTGGGGCTGGCGCCGATATACACCGCCTCGTCGGCATTTTTCACATGCAGCGCGTTCGTATCCGCTTCGGAATAGACCGCAATCGTGCGCATGCCGAGCTTCTTGGCGGTGGTCATAATCCGCGAAGCAATTTCCCCGCGGTTCGCAATGAGGATGGAATGGAACATCAGGCTCTCAGTGAGTGGTGAGTTGTGCATGGTGAATAGTGGAAAACAACGCCACCGACAACTGTGAAATAACCTTTACCACTCACTACTCACAACCCACCACTCACAGCGAATCTTAATGGAACTGCTCTTCTTC
>CAZZCK010000017.1:9516-10644 GCA_964652475.1 uncultured Azospirillum sp. | reverse complement strand
GCTTCCGCCAAATCGGGCGTGCTGGTTTCGCACCACACCAAATCCGCATAGGGCGCAAAGGCAAGGCCACGCGCGGTGGCCGCCTCAATGCCGCCGTTATAATTGAAAAAGCCTTCTACCGTGCGGCCTTCCTTGATGTAGGGCTTATCGCGGTCATCCACATCGCTGGTTACCAAATAGCTGCCATTCGCATCCGTGCGCGCGATAATGATGCTCGGCACACCGCACGTATCCGCCGCTAAGCGCGCCGCCACCAGCTTTTCGATATGTTCACGGATGGGCACCAGCACCTTACCGCCCATATGGCCACATTTTTTTGCGCTCGATAATTGATCTTCCCAATGCACGCCCGCAGCACCCGCATCGATCATCATTTTTTGCAGCTCGAACGCGTTCAAATTCCCGCCAAAGCCTGCTTCCGCATCCGCCACAATCGGCTGGAACCAATCCCGCGCGGCTTTGCCGGTTTCGCTCACTTCAATCTCATCCGCACGCTTCAACGTCGCGTTGATGCGCCGCACCACGGATGGCACCGAATCCGCCGGGTAAAGCGATTGGTCGGGGTACATCATGCCCGCGAGGTTCGCATCCGCCGCCACTTGCCAGCCCGAAAGGTAAATCGCCTTCAGCCCCGCGCGCACCTGCTGCATGGCCTGATTGCCGGTGAGCGCACCCAGCGCATTCACATACGGCTCGCTCGCGAAATAATTCCACAGCTTCTCGGATGTGTGCTTGGCAATGCTATATTCAATCGGCAGGCTGCCGCGCAGCTTCACCACATCGGCCCCGCTATAGGGGCGCTTTACGCCAGCCCAGCGTTTGTTTTCTTTCCAGTCTTTTTCTAAAGCGGCAGCGTCGAGGAATGGCATAGTAGTCTCCGGTTAGCCGTCATTGCGAGCGCTTAGCGAAGCAATCCATCTTGGTTGCAGAAAAAAGAAGAATAAGTTCTTCTTCATAATTTTTTTCTTACTAACCTAAAGGTGGATTGCTTCGCTAAGCGCTCGCAATGACGAGAATGAATCATGTTGCAGTGCACATAAAAGCAAAATCACCGCGCCGATGCAACCACAACGATAGGCTATCCACTGTTTTATTGATTTTTATGCCTTTTGTGGCGTTTTGGTTGCG
>CAZZCK010000017.1:0-9416 GCA_964652475.1 uncultured Azospirillum sp. | reverse complement strand
GCGCAGACCCCGTCATGCGACGGGGTGACACGCTGGGTGACACCCAAGCCTCACGGATCAGCGGATCAGCGGATCAACGGATCATCCATCTACAACGGCAAATTATCGTGCCGCTTTTTGGGGTTTTCAAGCTGCTTGTTGCGTAAGGTCGCCAGGGCGCGGCAAATGCGCCAGCGTGTGTTTTGCGGACGGATCACATCATCGAGATAGCCACGGCTCGCCGCCGCAAAGGGTGAGGCGAAATTATCGCGGTAGCTTTCCACCGCCGCTTCCACTTCCTCGGGGCCTTTGAGCTTGCCTTTGAAAATAATTTCAACCGCACCGGCCGGGCCCATCACTGCAATTTCGGCCGATGGCCAGGCGTAGTTAATATCGTTACGCAAATGTTTGCTGCCCATCACGATATAGGCGCCGCCATAGGCCTTACGCGTAATAACAGTGATTTTCGGCACCGTCGCTTCGGCATAGGCATAGAGCAGTTTCGCCCCATGGCGAATCACGCCGTTATGCTCCTGACTGCTGCCTGGCAAAAAGCCCGGCACATCGACGAGGGTCACGATCGGGATGCCATACGCATCGCAGAAACGCACGAAACGTGCGGCTTTGCGGCTCGCGTCAATATCCAAACACCCGGCCAGTTCCATCGGCTGATTAGCCACAAAGCCCACGGTTTGGCCTTCCATGCGCGCGAAACCGACAATAATATTTTTGGCAAAATTGGGCGAAATCTCGAAGAAATCTTCCTCATCCACCACACGACGCAGCACCTCGAACATATCATACGGCTTATTCGCATTGTCCGGAATCAGGCTGTTGAGGCTCATCTCCACGCGGTCGGCGGGGTCTTCCGTCGGGCGCACGGGTGGCTTCTCACGATTGCTGAGTGGCAGAAAATTGACCAAGCGGCGCACCTGCAGCAACGCCTCGATGTCGTTGTCATAGACCATATCCGCCACACCCGTATGAGTGCCATGTACATCCGCCCCACCAAGCTCTTCCTGGCTGATTTCCTCATGCGTCACGGTTTTCACCACATCCGGCCCGGTGACGAACATATAGCTCGACCCACGCACCATGATGGTAAAATCGGTCAGTGCCGGGCTATACACCGCACCACCCGCACATGGCCCCATGATGACGGAGATTTGCGGAATCACGCCTGATGCCAGCACATTGCGCTGGAAAATTTCGGCGAAGCCGGCGAGGGAATCCACCCCTTCTTGAATGCGCGCACCGCCCGAATCATTGAGGCCAATAATCGGCGCGCCCATGCGCATCGCCATATCCTGCACCTTACAGATTTTTTTGGCATTATTCTCGGATAAGCTACCACCCAGCACGGTGAAATCCTGCGAATAGACAAACACCAAACGGCCATTGATGGTGCCTTGGCCGGTGACCACCCCATCCCCCGGAATTTTATTATTTTCCATGCCAAAATTGGTGCAGCGATGCTCCATAAACATGTCGTATTCTTCGAACGAATCGGGGTCGAGCAGCACTTCCAAACGCTCACGCGCAGTCAGTTTGCCTTTATCATGCTGCACGTTGATGCGCGCCTGGCCACCGCCAAAGCGGGCGGCTTCGCGTTTATGTTCCAGTTGTTTTACAATCGCGACCGCGTTCATTCAAGCCTCGTAGGTTAATTACCATAACATGGAGGCACTCTGTCCACAGCGTCATTGCGAGGAGGCTCTTGGGCCGACGCGGCAATCCATCTTTCATGCTATGGCCAAGATGGATTGCTTCGCTAAGCGCTCGCAATGACGATGTGGATAGGCCGCACTCCAAAACAAACCCGCCATGTAGCACAGATGAAACGGCTACGCAAAGCGCCAATTTCAGCGCGTGTGCATAGGCTATTTATCACAGAGTATTTTGTTGTTTTACAAGGGATTGTCTGTCAAGAAGATTATCAAAAAACCGGATGATTTTTAAATGCGCGCATCCGCATGCGACGCCAAGAAAACCGCCGCTGCTTTCACGTCACGGCATTTGGCCGCCCATTTCGCGACCACCTCAGGGTCATCGCCCCACTCAATCGCATGCACGGTTTCATCGAGATGGGCGGCGGCCAGTGCCTCCTCAGCACTTAGACGACCCTTCCATAGCGCAAGCGTGAGCAATGCCGAACCCAGAATCGGAGTGATAAACGCCAGCGCCGCTAATTGGTGATGATTTGCTGCAGCAAAAACTGCAGCAATTGTACTAATGGATGTTGCTGGCTGTGCGACGGGTACCAGCCCATCGGTGCAGATAAATTGTACGCCATAAGTTTCATTCACCCATGCTAAAATCGGATCAAAATGCTGCAGCTGTAGTAGTCGCAATTTTTGATTGGCCGAGGGCAGCCCCAGCGCATTTTCTTCGATTGGCGCGCGATAGCAAAGCAAATCCGTTTGCGCATAGTTGGTGATGTCGGCAAGCAGAGCCTCGCGGTCAATCGCTACACGATCAAGCGCAATGTTCAGTAAGCGCGTGAGCGGCATGCTGTCGGTGTTGATATGCTGCACTTGCGCTTCCCACTCCGCAGCAATTTGCTGCGCTAATTGCTGCGACACACACTGTAGCAAATGTCCCTGCGGCGTGCGCACTGATTTACCATCCAGTGTGATGACAAACCCGCATTCATGCGGCGCAGCATTTGCTGCAGCATAAAAGCGTTTTGGCAACGACTTATTCTCGATTTTTGCTTTGCTCATACCGACCATGCGCATCTACTCGGGCAAACTCAGGCCCAGCGCCTCAAGGCTTTGCGCCATATGCGGTGCCAGCGGCGCCTCAAATTCGCGGGCAGGTTTGCCAAATATCGGCGGCAGATAAATCTTCCAGGCCTGCAAATGAAGCTTGCTGGAAAGTTCCACCCCGCCCTTCACATGCGCCGCCCCACCGCCATATTTCCCATCGCCCACCATCGGGCATTTCATCTCGGCCATATGCACACGCAGCTGGTGGGTGCGCCCGGTGATTGGCTCGAGCTCGACCAGTGCCAGTTTTTTTGCCAAATGCTCGAGCGTGCGGTAGCGCGTAATCGCCCGTTTGCCGTCCTCCTCCACACTGCGCACCATCTCGCGGCTGTCTTCGCCACGCGTCACTTTATCGAGGTTCGATTCAATCTCGCCCGTGTAGGGGTTGGGTACATTGACAACGAGCGCCAGGTAGGTTTTGCGGATGGTTTTGTTCACAAACCCACGCTGCAATTCCGCCGCCGCGGCACTATGGCGTGCAAGCAGCATCACGCCCGAGGTATCTTTATCCAGCCGATGCACCAGGCGCGGCACTTGCTTGCCATCGAACTGCAGCGCCGGCAGCATACCATCCAGATGCTTCACCACCTTACTGCCGCCTTGCACCGCAAGGCCCGCCGGCTTGTTGATGACAATAATATCCTTATCCTTAAACAGCACCCAGCTTTGCGCTTCTTGTGCCAGTTCGAGCGTCAGCTTCATTGGCTGCTTTTCACGCGGGGCTTGCGCCTTATCCGGGCTAATAATATCGCCGCGCACCTCGACTTCCATGCCCTCGAACACGCGCACCGAGCCTTCGCATTTCTTGCCATTAAGGCGAATCCGCCCACTGCGCAGCGCCTTTTGATAGACCGAGTTGGGTGCACTGCCCAGGATGCGCTGGCACCAGCGGTCGAGCCGCGTGTTACCATCCATCGCATCGACTCTGTAGGTTCTGCGTTCCATCGCCATGCTTACCGCCCGAGCTCTATGCCCAACGCAACCGCGATGAGCGAAAGAATCACACTACCCCCGATATAAATTGCTGCACTGCCAAATGCACCCCGCTCGAGCATTTGCATCGCATCCCACGAGAACGCTGAAAACGTGGTAAAGCCACCGAGCAGCCCGGTAGCGATGAAGGCGCGGGCCGAGTGGTCGCTGCCAAATTTCGCCAGCACATAGCCAATCAGCAGCGAGCCCAGGATATTGACGAACATGGTGCCGAGCGGGAAAACGCTGGGGTTGAGGCGCATCACCAGCCGCACGGCCAAAAACCGCAGCATACAGCCGCCCGCACCGCCAAGGGCGACGAGCAGCATCGAGAGTGGGTTGATGACATTGACGGGGTTCATGGGCTGGTTATAGCAGCTTGGCTTGGTTTGTCACCCGCGCTTTGCCCGAAGCCGCGCCCAATACTCCAGCCGTTTGGCAATATCGCGCTCAAAGCCACGCTCGACGGGTTGATAGAACTGCTGCCGCGCGATGCCATCGGGGAAGTAATTCTGGCCCGAAAACCCATCCTCGGCATCATGGTCATAGGCATAGTTCGCGCCATACCCCAGCTCTTTCATCATGCCGGTTGGGGCATTGAGAATATGCTTCGGCGGCATCAACGAGCCATGCTGCGCCGCCGCTTTTTGTGCAGCCTTGAATGCAACATATTGCGCATTGCTTTTGGGTGCCGTGGCGAGATAAATCACCGATTGCGCAATTGCCAGTTCGCCCTCGGGGCTGCCCAAACGCTCGTAAGTTTCCGCCGCAGCAATCGCTTGCAGATGCGCCTGCGGGTCGGCCATGCCGATATCCTCGACCGCGAAACGCACCAGCCGACGGTTGATGTAGCGCGGGTCTTCACCCCCGGCGAGCATGCGCGCAAACCAATAGAGCGCGGCATCGACATCGCTCCCGCGTAGTGATTTATGCAAGGCCGAGATCAGGTTGTAATGGCTCTCTTGCGCCTTGTCGTAAATCGGTGGGCGCTGTTGGAGGAGTTGGCCTAATTCGTGAGTGGTGAGTAGTGAGTGGTGAGTAGTAGTGCACGCATCCACAATAGATTCCACCATACTCAGCAAATACCGCCCATCGCCATCCGCCATGGCAATGAGTGCCGTGCGCGCTTCTTCATCTAAGGGAATACTTACTTTCCCTGAATCCTGAATCCCGAATCCCGAATCCTCGGCTCTCTTTAAGAGCCGTGCCAGCGCCCCCGCATCCAGCCGGTTCAGCACCAGCACCCGCGCGCGGCTGAGCACCGCCGAATTCAACTCGAACGAAGGGTTCTCCGTCGTCGCACCAATCAGCGTCACCGTGCCATCCTCGACCACCGGCAGCAGCACATCCTGCTGGGCGCGGTTGAAGCGGTGAATCTCATCCACGAACAACGCCGTGCGCTTGCCCATCAGCGCCCGCTCACGCGCCGTTTCAAAATGCGCTTTCAAATCCGCAATGCCCGACGCCACGGCCGAGACTTGCTGCAATTCATATCCCGCCGCCTCCGCAAGCAACCGCGCGATGGTGGTTTTGCCGCAGCCCGGCGGGCCCCACAAAATAATGCTCTGCAGCTTGCGCGATTCCACCATCCGCGTCAGCACCCCACCCTCGCCCGTTAAATGCTCCTGCCCAATGACTTCAGCGAGCGTTTTCGGGCGCAAACGCTCCGCCAGCGGCACGCTTCGCGTGCTTTGCGTTTGGAAGAGGGAGTTCTGTGGGGCTGATTTTTTGCGTGGGGACATTGGGTGCTATTCGTTGGAGAAAAATGCTTCAATATTCTGTCCGCCATAAAAAATACCGAGAATTACAACAAAGCTATCTCGTACAATAAATGTTATGGTTACTCTGCCTTCAAAACCGACGCTGCGTAGCCCGGGCCGGATATCATTGCGTTGTGTGCCGCGCTCAGGAAACGTAGCAAGGGCAAGACAAAAACTTAGAATGCGGTTTATGTATCCCTCTGCCCTTTCCTCATATCCTGAGGATTGGCTGATATATTCGTAGAGATCTGCCAGTTGCATTTCTGCAATGGGGTCAAAAACAACGCGCATCACTGCGTTTTACGCCGCGCCTTGATTCGTGCAAGCACTTCTTCCGCTGATATGCCTCTACTGGGATCCGCCATATGCGCATCATAGGCTGCCGCCACCTCCGTGCGCAGCCAACGCTCGAGCGCGACATCACGCTCCATCAACGCGCGGATACCTTCGCGCATTACCTCACTGACCGAAGCATAGGCACCGGAGGTGATTTTTGCCTCGACCGCCGCTGCCATATCGTTGGGCAAGGTGATGCTGAATTGTTGGGTTGTGCGCATGAGTGAAGTTAAGTATAGCATAGGAGGGAGTAGGATGCAATCCTATTGATATTTTCTTTACACAATCTTCACACTTAGCCTGTATAACAGATGCTAACATAGATGTTTTCGTAGAAAAAAGGAGATTGATCATGCCCGAATTAAACACTGATCCTACTATGAAAGCTGCAGCGCTCAAAGCTGCACAAGCTTATGTAGCTTATGCTGAGTCAGAAGCAAAATGGCAGAAAGCAAAAAATGCTTTCGTGGATGCCGGGCGTACAGCGGGGAGGAATGACATACCAACAGAGACTGAAAACTTGTATGCCAACCGCGCTACGGATATGCAAGGCCATAGCAGAACATTTGGTGATGCACTATCAGCGTTACAAAGCGCTGCAAAAAAGCTGAATCCAAACTATTTTCCTAAACGTCAACAAGGCACGCAGGCTGCTTATATTGAGGCAGAAGAAGCATTCAATGGCTTGCTCAATAACTATATCGCCGGCATTGCTGCCAGAGAGGGCTTGGCCATACCTGAAAACAACGCCTATTTTGAGCCGAAATCGAGAACCCACTATTGAGATGGAAATGCTCGTTGGGAACAACAAAAAAGGCCACCGTTTGGTGGCCTTTTCATTCTTGGCTGTCATCCCGGGGTTGGCGTTGCCTCTCTACGAGTGTCCCCTCGGATCTCCCGCCACGCGTTGGAACCAACTTCATGGAGATCCCGGTATTGCTAGCGCAAACCGGGATGACGGGCTTTTACACGCAGACGGTCAGCTATCGCAAACGCCCTACGCAGCAACCGCTTCATCACCCGTCACTTCCACGGGGCCGGAATCTTGGCCACGGGCGGATTCGTCGCGGTCCACAAACTCGATGATCGCCATCGGGGTTGCATCGCCGTAGCGGTAGCCCGCTTTGAGCACGCGGATGTAGCCGCCTTTGCGGCTTTCGTAACGCTTGCTCAGCACGCTCAGGATTTTTTCGGCCGTCGCTTCGCAACGCGTGCGCGAGATGAGCAAGCGGCGCGCCGCGAGGTCACCCGCTTTACCGGCGGTGATGAGTTTCTCGACGATCGGGCGCAGGTCTTTCGCCTTCGGCAAGGTCGTGAAGATTTGCTCGTGCTTGACGAGGGCGCAGGCCATGTTGGCAAACATCGCCTTACGGTGCGACGTGGTGCGGTTCAGCTTGCGGCCAGCGAGTTGGTGTCTCATGTTCAGTCTCCTTCGGATTCAGGATTCGGGATTCAGCATTCGGGGAATATTCCCCAAGCCTTAACCTTCACCATCCAATCCTTTCGTTTTAACTTAGTTTTCCCTGAATCCAGAATCCAGAATGCTCCTCAGTATGGGTCCTCGAACTTACGGGCCAGTTCTTCGATATTCTCCGGCGGCCAACCGACCACTTCCATACCAAAGCGCAAGCCCATATTGTTCAGCACTTCCTTAATTTCGTTGAGCGATTTGCGGCCAAAGTTCGGCGTTTTCAGCATTTCGCTTTCCGATTTTTGTACGAGATCGCCAATGTAGACGATGTTGTCGTTTTTGAGGCAGTTCGCCGAACGCACCGAAAGCTCGAGCTCGTCGACTTTCTTGAGCAAATAGGGCGAGAATTTGAGTTCTTCCTCGGCCGACTTCACGTTCACTTCCGCGAGGTCTTCAAAGTTGATGAACAGCTGCAATTGATCCTGAAGGATGCGCGCAGCCAATGCCACCGCATCATCCGGCGCAATCGAACCATCCGTCTCAAGTTCAAGCGTCAGCTTGTCGTAATCGGTACGGTTGCCCACGCGCGCGTTTTCAACTTTGTACGATACTTTCTCCACCGGCGAGAACAGCGCATCGACCGGAATCAGGCCAATCGGCGCATCGCTTGGGCGGTTTTGTGCGGCCGGCACATAGCCTTTGCCCACTTCCACCATCAATTCCATGTTGATGCTCGCACCCTTATCCAGCGTGCAGATCACCAAATCCTTGTTCAGCACTTCCACGTCCGAATCGGTCTGGATCATGCCCGCAGTGACTTCGCCCGCTTCCGAGCTTTTCAGCACCATGCGCTTACGATCCGCCGAGTGGGCTTTGAGTTTCAGATCCTTGATGTTGAGGATGATGTTCACCACGTCCTCGCGTACGCCGGCAATGGCCGAGAATTCATGCTGCACGCCTTCGATTTTGACACTGGTCACCGCCGCACCTTGCAGCGAGCTGAGCAAAATGCGGCGCAGCGCCACACCCAGCGTAATCCCAAAGCCGCGCTCGAGAGGCTCAGCCACCACCACGGCTTTACGCACATCGCCGGTCACTGGCTTCACATCCAGCTTGCTTGGCTTAATCAGGTCTTTCCAGTTTTTATTGAGTAGAGCGCTCATGAAGTGGTTCCTCGTTTTTCGTTTTTCATTTTTCGTCTTTTATTGCCCGTTTCCGATGCCCTTACGAACAACGAACAACAGACAACGGGCGACTGCCCTTACACCCTTCTACGCTTGGGCGGGCGGCAGCCGTTATGCGGCACCGGCGTGATGTCCTTGATCGAGGTCACCGCCAAGCCAACCGCAGCCAGGGCGCGCAATGCGCTCTCGCGGCCAGCGCCGGGGCCTTTGACCAGCACCTCAACCGTGCGCATGCCATGCTCCATCGCTTTTTTGCCGGCAACTTCGGCCGCCACTTGGCTGGCATACGGGGTTGATTTGCGCGAGCCCTTAAAGCCATTCGCACCCGAGGACGACCAGGCAATCGCATTACCAAACGGGTCGGTGATGGTGATGATCGTGTTGTTAAAACTTGCATTCACATGCGCGACGCCGATCGGAACGTTTTTACGATCCTTTTTCTTGACGCCTTCGGCCGCTGCTGCGCCTTTTTTCGTTTGAGCTTTTGCCATTTTTCCTGGTGCCTGGTGCCTGGTGCTTGGTGCTTGGTAGCACCGAACATCATCACTCCTTAACACCCCTCCATATTTAGAATTTCAACTAAGCACCAGGCACTAAGCACCAGGCACCCCTTGATTACTTGGTCACCATTTTCTTACCAGCAATCGCCACCGCTTTACCCTTACGCGTGCGCGCATTGGTATGGGTGCGCTGGCCACGAACGGGCAGCTTTTTGCGATGACGCAGACCACGGTAGCAGCCAAGATCCATCAAGCGCTTGATGTTCATGCTGGTTTCGCGGCGCAGATCGCCTTCTACCGAATAATCCTGGTCGATGATTTCGCGCAAACGCGACACTTCAAGCTCGCTCAAATCGGCAACGCGACGGGCGACACCAATATCGGCTTTATCAATGATTTCTTGGGCTTTCGCGTTTCCAATGCCATGGATGTAGGTGAGAGCAATCACCACCCGTTTGGCAGAAGGAATATTAACGCCGGCAATACGCGCCATGCTACACTCCTAA